>JAYUQR010000130.1:0-7555 GCA_043756665.1 Candidatus Altimarinota bacterium
GTACGAGGCGGAGGATTTCCAGAAATGAAACAGGGAAAATCCTCAGTCACTCCGTGACAGCTCCTTTCAAAAAGGAGCTCTGTTCAACTGGAGTGACTACGAAGCTCCATTTCCTACTGTTGAGAAGATCATACCAGCTTCAAAGCTTCCAGATACGATCGAATGAATCCCTGATGATATCCTCAACTGGGCCATAGAGTGTGAAGTATCTGGAAAACCATTTCGGATCATCCGACAAGAACTCGAATTCTATAGAAAGCATAATCTCCCTATCCCAAGAAGACATCCTGACGTCAGGTACATGGACAGGATGAAGATGAGGAATCCGAGGAAGTTATTCGAGAGACTCTGTGACTGTGAAAGATGTAAGGAGAATTGGAAGGAGAAGGGAGTAATTTTGCGAGAGGGAATGGATGCAGGGTATTTCCTCCTTGAAGAAAAGATACAGGGAGATTCTGGTACTGAGAGAAGAAATCCTCCGTCAATCACCACAGAAACAGGTGATTGACACCTCCTTTCAAAAGGAGGCTTACGAAAGAAGATGATCACTACATACTCTCCAGAGAGACCAGAGACAGTGTATTGTGAGGTGTGTTATGAACGGGAAGTTATATCATAACATGAATTATTTTTCATCTCCTTTGTCACTCAAGTAAACTACTCATAATTCATAGTTTATATTTCCTCTCATAAATTGATAATTCACCATTAATAATTAATAATCCACTCTGTGCCTACTCGAAAAATCTATACCAACACTCTTGCTCAGATCGGAGGAAAAGTCCTCACTGCCATCATCTCGATCGGTATGATCAAGATCCTCACAGGCTATCTCGATATCGAAGGGTATGGACTCTATTCGAAGATCTACAACTTTCTCTCGATATTTGCTGTGATCGCAGATCTCGGACTCTACACGATCACCGTCCGAGAACTCTCAGCACACAAAGACGATCCAAAAATGGTCGATACCATTGCCTCGAATGTCCTCACCCTAAGAACACTTTCTGGGTGTCTTATATTCATTTTTTCACTCACGATAGGTTACTTTCTCGACGGATACAATTCGAAAGAGGCACTCATCGGAATCGGGATTGCATCATTTTTTACCCTCCTCTGACTCATCAATAGTTCTCTGATGAGCTATCTGCAATCTATATTGAAGACCGAGTTCTCTATCATCGCGAATACTGTAGGAAAACTCATGACTCTGGGCATGATTATCGTCTTCGCTGGGCTCATGTGGGGGCAATCCCATACTGAGAAATTCACTCTCGTGATGATAGCAGGACTCGCAGGGAATCTCGTGATGACAGTTCTCACCTGGTGGTATGCGAATCGCTGGCATCCGGTACATTTTGGCTGGGATACTGCCTATATCCGACATATCCTTATCACTTCCCTTCCCTATGGACTCGCACTCTTTCTGAATGTGATATTTTTCAAGGTGGATACTATTCTCCTCTCGATCATGGAACCATCCCACATCGCAGATAGTGTCATCGCGCTCTATGCACTCCCGATGAAGATCGTCGAAGTTGGGATGATGTATGGAACGGTTTTTCTGAATTCACTCCTTCCCGTTCTCACAGAAGCATTTCAGCGAGAAAAGTGAGAAAAGAAACAAGATTCCTGATCAAGTCCGGAATGACGGGATAATTGAGGAATGTGAGTCTCAACTCTCGAACCCTCCAATATTCCAACACTCCAACCCTCCAACCCTCCAACATTCCAACATTCCAGATCACTCATCGCTCATGCCTATACGCTCCTTCTTTTTTTTGGGATAGGGATTTCGACCTTTCTCTTTCTCACTCGATGAGAAGTCACTCGAATTATCTCAACTGAGTCGTTCGTCACGACGATCATCCATGGTTCCACGAGCATCGATGCGATGGCAATCGTCGTCTGGATATTTCTCTTCTACTTCGTCTCTTCCCTCGCAACCTATATCCTCATCGCTCATGGTCGACAGCGGTCGATGATGTATGTGAATGCTGGCATCGCCCTCCTCAATATCATCGGAAATATCCTCGTCATTCCTACATATTCCTTCGTCGGTTCTGCGATCGTAACTCTGATCTCGCAGATACTCCTCCTCATCTGTACCTGGTGGCTCGTACGATCTGACCTCCCTCTGCGAAGTATGCTCCCTCGGACACTCTCTATCCTCTCGATCGGATGTATCGCAGGACTCTGAGCTTTCTGGATAGGCACACTAGTGAAGATAGAAACCATTTCTCTACTCGGGAGTATAGAGTCACTCGCCCTTATCGGATGAACCTTCTCGCTCCTCTATCTCTGAGGATTTGCACTTTTGAGAAAGCAATTGAGGCATTAGCCTCAACTGTTATATTTCAGATAAGATTTTTATCAATTTTATTTGAAATAAAATAACAATTGAACTATACTAGAAAAAATTAATATTTTATTGTAAAATATATGAGCTGAGAATTAGTCGCATGGAATCCCGAACCATGAACATGAATACAAACGGCCACAGGTGAGTTAGCTACCACTACTGCTTGATCAGTCTGAATAGTCGTAAATAATCCAGAAGGGCTCGATACAAACGGATATTTTACTGCTCTTGTCCAGAATCTGGATCATTCTGATGTGTCAGTCAAAAGCCTTCATGCCCGATTAGCAGAAATGGATGCACTCCTTTGATCAAGTACTGATTTTCCACATACTCAAATACAGTCACTATTAAATACTTTAGAAGATGAATGAGAAAGAATAAAACATATAGAGTGACTCATTCTCCGACTTGCACTCGTTCTACAGTCATTGAATGTGAGATTGAAGAACTTTGTTCAATGAGCGAGCACATGAGAAAAAAGAGAAATTCTCATTTCTACAGAAGGAAATGCAAGTTCATGGAAGACACCCCTCGATCCAAATAATAAAGATACGCGACTCAGATTAGTAATATGAGACAGTCCGATCGATGAAACAATATGAAAGCAGGCATTATATAGGAATTCTTTCCCAATAGTCTTCAAGGATGATGCTTTTGGCATAAAGATAAGCTCAACGCTCGCAATTCATATAAATCAAGGAGGAACTATGAGAGGATCTCTTCCGATGCAGTCCCAGAATGGTTGATGGCGGACAGAACGATATTTGAGTCTAGTACACGGGAAAATGAGTTCGCAAGAACCATTTCATTATCAGTATCTCTATAACAATGAAAAAATTGATTGTGTTATTGATAGTGAAATGACAATCGATGTCTATGATATAATATTGAAGAAATTGCAAGCGTTACTTCTTCAGATGGGAGATATTTGAGAGTTATTCAATACAGCGACACAGGCACGGATATGAAATCCACGGAAACAACCTCCAATTATTCACTTCTAAAGAATTTAGCATATCTCAAAAGTGATTTTTTTTGCAGTTTTCTCCCTCTTCTGTTATACTGGAGACAACTAAGATAACTCCCATGAACGAACAGTCCCGCATCAATGCGATGATCAGCTACTTCTTTCTCGGGCCACTGTTTCTCTTGGCAAAATCAGGAACGCCCCTACGAGACCCATTCGTCCGTTCTCATGCGATCAAGGCAAGTATCATTATGGCTATTGCTGCAGCTATCTATGGGGTATATATTTTCATAATACGTATTTTTCTCGATTTTTCTATCCTCGGGATACAAGTACATTCGATCATCCTCTCACTCATCTCATGAGGGACGATACTCCTTCTGCTCCAGTGAGCGTATCGGGCGTATCACGGGAACAGTGCGGAGTATGAGAGTGAGCTCCGTATCGGTAACATATTCCAGTGAGGATCGAGCACCATCTCTATCGAAAATGAGGATGATAAAGTCAGAGTCGTCGCGAGTATGATCCCCTTCCTCGGTATCTATATAGCGAGAAAATATTCTCATCCTCTCATCATCCGTGGGAGGGTCATAGGCTCTACTATTGCGAGTCTGATTATTCTCAGTTCACTCTTTTCGAGTGCTGGTGGATTCCTGTTCGATTTTGTTATTATCCTCTGCGTACTGTTTATACTCGCCATTACGGTAAATCTCTTTGTGCGTTGAGAGCTTATCGTCTCTCGGATCGTGGAGCGTATCCCAACCTATGAGGAGATCGAGGCGCATATTTTTGCGAGTATTGGATTTCTCGGAGAATTCTCTCGGATCGTATTCGGCGGGACGGACCGTGAGACCTACCATATTCTCTACGTTCGAGAGCTTTCACGAAAAGGTGAGCCGATAATACCGACACATGAATACTTCATGCCACCAGCACTGATCGGACTCCCGATATGGAATATCTTCTGTATCCCCTCACTCTGGATCGAGAAATATAGTGAATTCCGGATGTTTATTATCGCATGACTGAGTGTTACTGTATTGGGTTGACTCATCATTCTCCTATGAGGAAGTGGGAGTCCATACCTCGCATTCCTCCTCTTTCCGATCGTCCATATGATGACCTATGCTCGATATGATCTCGGGACCTATATCCCATGAATCCATATCCTCATGAGGGTATGCGGCACACTCTACCACTCTACAGGGCATGCACAGGATATGAGTACGAAGAATACAAGTATAAATTTCAGTTATCCTCAATCAAATATTTCTCTAGAAGAGGTCAAGAAATAGATATTCTTCGCACATAAAAAACTCCCATTCGAAATGAATAGGAGATCTTTAGCATCTTTCTTAACCGTTATGAATCTTATTTTATCCCTGGGTGCAATGAGATCTACATGGGTACTGCCCTCGTAGATAACAGCGGATCGGACTCCACAGGAGACTATGGCATCCGCCCTTGGAAGCGGTATAATTTGTAGAGAAAAACACCGACCAGATGCACGTGAGAAGAAAGAATAGGAATGTATTCTACTCGAATCCTGACGAATGCAAAAGAAAATATATTGACTCTCATCGTGTATGAAAAATGTATTCATAACTCTGGCTCTAAATCGGGAAAACTGCATTCTCGATCAAGAAATATATATGGTATAGCTATACTCTATTTTTCGGAAAAATCGACTTTCTCTTCAGGAAAATATAGAGAGAAAATCAGAGAAAAAATGGTATGATAGTCATATTATTGGTATCTGGAGATGTAGTACTCATAGCATTCGCTTCTGGAACAATAGAGGCTATTCATTTCTTTTGTGAACTCTTCAGAGGCTTTTGTTTTTTTATCTTTTTTTTCTTCGCTTTTTTGATCGTCTTTTTCTTTAGTACTTCGAGGGTATACTTTTGACTATAGTACTCGAGTGTTTCTCATTTTTTATACACCCTGAGGAATACACTATGGCTTCAGACAGGGAGTATCCATCATTTCGGATTCTTCCCTGTCATCATCGTTCCATCGGAGAGTTCCCATGAGTAGGAATAAGCTCGTGTGTTTCCTGTAAGTGTGAGATTGATTTGACAACTTTTGCGAGTGGTGATGCAGGAATAGGTATTTACTTTTCCGGTGAGGGTCTTTCATTGAGTGAGGATCTCTGGAGGCGAGAAGAATTCCATCCGTATACTCGTTTTCGTTTTTCTCGGGTTTCTGACTGAGGCTGAAAGTATTTCTTGCAGCTTTTTCTCTTTCGTCTTCTTGAGAGCAATTTTCTCTATCTTTGGCTTCGGTCCGAGGACATGGATCGTATAGTGTAACCCTGACCAATTCCCACTCTGATCGATCACCCTGAGCCAGATATCGTGATCACCACGATTGAATTTGCGTACTCATGGATCTCGACTCGTCGTGAGATCTCACATATCATACATCCACATGAAGCGTACTGGTCATCATTCATGATCATATGATCGTTCTGCCGTAAAGTTTAGGGAGCATGTATCAGTATAGCAATTGAGCTCAGTATCATTCACTTGTTCATAGTATTCCTTCCATTTTCCATCATATTCGAGGATGATGATGGGCGGATTCATATCTATAGTGGATATCTGTGCGACTCAGACAGTGTGTGAAGATACTGGAGTGAAAATGAGGGAAAAAAGTTTTTCTCGATAATTTTCTGGATGCGATTTCTCGATCAACCTGATCATCACAGAACCAGTAGAAACAAAATAGAGTGTATTTGGATTGCAATCGATAAGTATTACCCCTCCTGTTCATACCTCACAGATGTAGTCTCGCATAGGGAATCACCCTATAAAGAGTGGTTCGAGTGTGAGATTGATACGACAGGGGAGGTTCGATCCAGAGCATGTGAAAGTACTCCCACTCAGTGAGGCATTCGTCGGAGACTGGAGGACTGGTATGATCTCTGGAAAAAGGAAAACACCTGATCATAGTGAGATATTTCCACTCCATACCATTCCAATTCAGCTCTCGATGTTCGACGAGTATCGAGTAACATTCTGATAATTCGAGAAAGAGCTCGTGAGGAGAAAATCAGGAGGAACCTGTCCAAATATGGAAGTGAATCCCATGAGTCAAAGAGTCTTGAGTCTCAGATCACTCGAGGTCGTATTCGTGACATGGAGTATATCCTTCTCGAGATCCTGTTCGATAATCTTCAAGATCAGAAATCGTCCAGAAAAACTCGCACTCTGGATATACCCCGTTGCTGTATCGATTTTGGTCGTTGCGAGTCATCATGATCTCGAAAATATTCAGAGAGTATTCACATTTATCGACCCTGATAGTTCGAGAGAATACTCGATGATGAGTGTATCGATCTTCCTATTTCCATCGGTATCATCATACTGGAGTGAGATGAGGTGAAACGGTTGAAGTGAGAGGGATCAAGAATTATTCATCCCCGATCCAGACGATCCTCCTGTTCCAGATAGTCCACTACCAGTATCCACTGATCCAGTACCAACAGATCCACTTCCAGTATCGGAGCTCCCAGTACCAGTGATCCCCGTTCATGTATTTCCTGATCCAGTATCGGAACTCCCAGTACCAGATATCGAACCAGAACCAGAGCCAGAAACCGTTCCTGTTCCTGATGATCCTGTTCCTGATGATCCACCCGAACCTGTGTCTGGAGGTTCTTCGGGGCAGATATCATCGATCATGGGAATATTTATGATCACATCATCTCTCTGGGTTCATGAATAACTCGAGAAATCGATCATATTTCCTAGACTATCCTGGAGTGTCACGCTCTCATCTCAGGAATTATTCAGGGATATTCGTGTCGTGGAATATTCCAGATGGATCGTCGTATGACCTGAGAGAACCTGTCCAGTCGGAAATACATATTTCTTCCCACCAGCATCAGTGATAGTGTATCCAGAGATATCTCTCTCGGTACATCCTGTATTCCTGATCTCGATATATTCTCCGAGTGTATCATCTCCACTCGGATTCGGCAAGAGCGAAAAAAATCCCACAGAAGCAAATAGCTCGAGTGGGAAAAAAGAGATCAAGAAGAGCAAAACGAAGAGTACGCGACTCATATTTCGAAAAATGACTTCTTTATTATACAGAGTTTAAGGGAAATTCAAGTGAATTATTGGTAACTGCTCACTAGACATCATACATTTCATCTTGACATTGAATCTGGTTTTTAGAACGTCTCATTCTAATAGGGATTCTTGCAAATTTTCCAGGTT
>JAYUQR010000131.1:0-2823 GCA_043756665.1 Candidatus Altimarinota bacterium
GCATAGAAAAAGTGGGTTAAGTACTGATATTTTTAGCGAATTCAGTATACCCACTTTTTCTATTTTAGTGAAAGGATGTGTTTGGACTTAACATATAACGATTATCTAATACAAATAAGTCTCTTCCCTCTGTTGGGATAAATTCAACTTTATACTCTGGAGCAAGGAGTCGCGCAACTCAAATTGCCATCATAGACTGTATCATGGAAACGCTCGGTAGGAGAAAGAATCGTATATCTCGCTTTTCGCCACAAATATTTCGGATCTCAGAAGCGACTACCTCCATTTGCTTTGTAACTATATTTTTATCTATTCAACCGATTTTATGTCATTCTGTCATACTTCCTTTTTCGAGATGTCACTCTGTCGGTTGGACGATCCAGAGAGGAGGATAATGAGGGAAAAGACAGTGAGTAGGAACCTCTACTCCAGGTTTATCCTTGTGAAAAATAGCTGCAGTATCAACTGTATATCCCATAGCCTCAAGCTCAGCTCTTACACGCCGAGATGTTTCTCCTGTATCAAAAAGATCATCGACTAGAAGGATTCGTCATTTTTTCGGAAAATATGGAGGTCGCTGGAAAGACCCCATATTCATCCCTCATTGCTCATCTTTAGTACCATAAGAATTAGCATGATAGTAACCAAGCGGTTTTCCCAGAGTTTTTGCTATATGTGCTCCGATAGCGACACCACCTTTCGGCATTGTCACGACTGCGTCATATTGAACTCAAGAGTTTTGTATTTTCTCGGTAAGTTTCTCGGTAAAACGGGCATATTCATTGTATCAAAAATATACTCTTGGAATACCGCTATCATTTTCTGTATCATCTTTCCATGTTTCACCAAAAACAAGAGTACCACCTGCAGCAAGGAAGGAAGGATTCTTAAAATAAGATTGGATTCTTTCATCGCCCCAATTATGCCATAGATCTCAATCTGGAACTACAGGAAAAGTATTCCAATCTGCATCTGTCATTTCTGGGAGTGGTTCTCCATCATCATCAGGACATGGTAATATTTTTTGCCCCACGTATCTATTATCGTAATACATAAATTACACTATTGTAAATAACTTTCAATGGATTTTATGTTTTCGTATATTTTTGTCAAAAGATTTTGCACGACATTACTTTTTCTGTACAATTCACAGGTTTGGTCACTATATCCATCACCCCCCCCCTTACTATGCGTATCGATGAAGATATCAAGCTCGACTATGCCGATGTGCTTCTCCGTCCGAAACGATCGACGCTCACCTCGCGCAAGGACGTCCTCCTCGAACGAGAATTCACTTTCTACCACTCACCGAAGGTGTGGCGATGAGTCCCGATCATGACGGCGAATATGGCAACTAGTGGAACATTCTCGATGGCGCGGACTCTCGCAGAATACAAGATGATAACGACACTGCACAAGTACTATACGATCGAAGAGTATCGTGATTTTTTCCAGACATTCGACGATCCTGACTATATAGCCTATACACTCGGAATACGAGATGAGGATCTGAATCAGCTGAAGGCTATGAATGATACCTGACTGATGGAGAAATTCTCCCTCATCTGTCTCGATGTGCCGAATGGCTATATCCAGAGATTTCTGGAAGTGATAAAACAAGTACGTGCTGATTTTCCAGAACATATCATCATCGCTGGGAATGTCGTGACCAATGAGATGACCGAAGAGATTATCCTCGCAGGGGCCGACATCGTGAAGATCGGGATATGACCAGGATCCGTCTGTACAACTCGGAAGATGACCTGAGTTGGTTATCCCCAACTCTCCGCGGTGATCGAATGTGCCGATGCGGCACATGGGATCACGAGTCCTCTGAATGGAAACTGTGGGCTCATCATCGCCGATGGTGGGCAACAATTCCCGAGCTGTATCGCGAAAGCATTTTGTGGAGGTGCGGACTGGAATATGTGTGGAAGTCTCTTCTCTGGATATGACGAAAGTGGTGGGAATCTCGTAGAAAAGGATGGAAAACAGTATAAAGAATACTATGGAAGCTCATCGAATAAAGCCCTCCTCGATAACTATGGAAAAAAGGAGGCTCACCGAGCCAGTGAAGGAAGATATGTCCTCATGCCGTACAAGTGAGCCGTTGGGAATTTTGTCCAAGATCTTTTCGGAAGCCTACGAAGTACAGGTACTTATATCGGAGCGGGGAAACTCAAACACTTCTCGAAGTGTACCACATTTCTCCGAGTGAACCGCCAACTCACGACCTACCTCGAGAAATACGAAGTATAATATGCTTTTGACAAATCTTTCATCATTGATACTATCAGTATTCATATCAGGTACCATCTCCTAAGTTCTCACTACTATGATCGGCGCTGATGCTCTCCTCGAAGCCCTCAAAAGCGAATGAGTACAACAAATCTTCGGCTATCCCGGTGGAGCAGTCCTACCACTCTATGATCGACTTCCTTTCCATGATATCCCTCACATCCTCGTGCGGCATGAGCAGGGTGCAGGATTCGCAGCTCAGGGATACGCTCGTATCACCGGTGAGGTCGGAGTCTGCCTCGCCACATCCTGACCAGGTGCGACGAACCTCGTGACTTCCATAGCCGATGCGAAGCTCGATAGTATACCGATGATTGCAATCACGGGGAACGTATTTCGTCATCTGATCGGTTCTGATGCCTTCCAGGAAGTGGATACTGTCGGGATCGTCGAGCCCATCGTGAAGCATGCATTTTTCGTCGACAATGCAGATGATATCACTGCCGTTGTCCATGCAGCTTTTGCCCTAGCCCGATCTGGTCGACCAGGACCAGTCCTCATCGATATAACCAAAAATGCTCAAGC
>JAYUQR010000132.1:0-2821 GCA_043756665.1 Candidatus Altimarinota bacterium
AACTTTTTTACGAAGTACCATGAACTGCGAACATCACTTGCTTAGGAGGGTCTAGTGAGCAGTTACAATTTTTTGAGCAGGATTTCTCTCTTCTCTCGAAATGACAGAGGCACGGGGGATTTCGTGTGATACCAATCATCAATCTACTATCTCACTAACCAATATAATATCACTCTACAAAAATATTACTTTCCACCCTTCTTTCTCTCACCTTCCGTGAGCCACTTCTTTCGCAGGCGAAGTGACTTCGGAGTGACTTCGACGAGCTCATCTTCACCGATATAATCCAGACAGTCCTCGAGAGTCATCTGGCGGATCGGAGTGAGACGGATCGCCTCATCCGTACCAGAGGCTCGCATATTGGTCAGTTGCTTGTTCTTCGTGGCATTCACCACGAGATCTCCTCCCTTCAGGTGTTCACCGATGATCATCCCTTCATAGAGCTCCGTCGTCGGATCGATGAGGATCGGTCCACGTTCTTCGAGCTTCCAGAGCGAGTATGCCATAGCGATACCAGGATTTCCTGAGATCATCGATCCGACATCACGCTTCTCGATCGGTCCACGAAAGTCATCGTAGTGCGAGAATGACGAGTAGATAATCCCCTCGCCCTTCGTCTCGATGACGAATCGTGAACGAAATCCGAGGAGTCCTCGAGTCGGGACTTCGAACTCCATATTCGTGATACCATTCACCGTATTCATATTTTTACACACTCACTTACGCTTTCCGAGCATTTCGAAGATAGTACCAGAACGATCCTCTGGAACCCACATGATGACATTCTCGATCGGTTCCTGTTTGCGTCCGCCGACTTCATGGAAGATGACCTGAGGACATCCGACCTGGAGCTCGAATCCTTCACGACGCATCGTTTCGACGAGTACTGAGAGGTGGAGCTCTCCACGACCCGATACGACATACCCATTCCCATCTGATCCATCGAAATCGATCATGAGACCCACATTCATCTCCATCTCCTTCTCGAGTCGTTCACGGATCTGGCGAGACGTGACGAATTTCCCCTCCTTCCCGGCAAATGGGGAATCATTCACCATGAATTCCATCTTGAGTGTCGGAGCATCGACGGTGATCGCTGGCATCGACTCAACATCAGGATTCGTCGAAACCGTTTCTCCGACATAGATATCAGGAATCCCTGCTATCGTGATAATATCTCCTGCCTCACCCTCTTCGACTTCGATTTTTTTGAGTCCGAGAGATGTATAGATTTTCGAGATTTTTCCGGTTCTGCGCTCACCCGTATTTCCGACGATAGTCACTGTCTGTCCGACTTTTGCCTTTCCCTCATAGACTCGTCCGACCCCCATACGTCCGACATAGTTGTCATAGGCAAGGTTCGCGATCTGCATCTTAAATGGTTTCGTTGTGTCGTTCGGTGCTGCTGCAACCTGTTCGAGGATCGTGTCAAAAAGTGGGGAGATATTCACCCGTTCATCGCTCATCTGTCGGATCGCGATTCCTTCACGAGCGATCGCATACACGATACGTCCGTCCGTGATATCGAGCTGTTCATCGGTCGCTCCGAGCTGGATGAAGAGGTCAAAAAGCATATCGACCACTGCCTCAGGTTGGGCTGTCGGCTTGTCGATCTTGTTGATGACGATGATAGGCTTCAGTCCGAGTTCAAGTGCCTTTTTCAGAACAAATTTTGTCTGTGGCATCGGACCCTCGTACGCATCGACAACGAGACAGACTGAGTCTACCATACGCAGGACTCGTTCGACCTCAGAACCGAAGTCCGCATGTCCTGGAGTATCGACGATATTGATCTTCACATCCTTATACATGACAGCAGTATTTTTCGCATAGATGGTGATCCCACGCTCCTTTTCCTGATCATTCGAGTCCATGACACAGATATCGATCTGTTCATGAGCCGCGAAGGTTCCTGACTGGCGGAGGAGTGCATCGACGAGGGTAGTTTTTCCATGATCGACGTGGGCGATGATGGCGATATTGCGGTAGAGCATAATGATGAGTTAGTGAGTTTTTAGGGTGGGATCAAAATATCAAAATAATCCCATATTCTGGGAAATCTGGGGTGAGTATATGGAAAATAGGAGAAAAGCAAGTTTTTACGTAATTCGTCGTTTTATAAAAAACTCTTCGTATGCTCTGCATTCTATTGGGTGTATTTTATGAGTTCTGTATCATTCTTGAGTATCAAAAATTCCTTTTGACATGTCTCATAGAAACTTCGAAGAGGGATTTTATATTTGCCCTTTCATGTATATTATGCTACCATAGCTCTATAACCAACTGAGCCTATGCCCCGCGAAATCGAACGCCAATACATCGTCAATACCGCTCATCCTGACTGGGAAGGACTCAGATCGAGCCTGCCATCGAAAAAGATCGTACAGGCGACGATCCATCAGGGTGAGGGAAATAAGCTGCGCGTGCGGCTCATCGAAGATATGAAAACAGGAGAAAAAAGTGCGGCATTCACCTTCAAGGTTGCCCTCAAAACGAAAAAACATGAACCCAATATGCGAGATGAATACGAGTGGGCAGTCCCCTATCGTGTCGCACTCTATATCATGATCGGTCACTCCGATGTGACGAAGGTCCGCTATGAATACCGTCACACGGATGGGAAGATCTGGGAATTCGATGAGTATCAAGGGCAGAATACTGGAGTCGTCCTCGCCGATATCGAGCTCTCGTCCCTCGATGAGAAATATGATATCCCGGCACTCCTCGGACAAGAGGTGACGAAGAATAAAAAAATCACGAATAATTCGTTTTCCAAGTACCCCTATGCGAACTGGTCCAGTGAAGAGCGAGAGTGGTATGA
>JAYUQR010000133.1:0-7440 GCA_043756665.1 Candidatus Altimarinota bacterium
AAATTATAAGAACATATTATATATATTTATAAATTGTATTATATATATAATGTCAACTATAGTCAAAACTTTTTGCCATTTTCTCTTTTTCCCATATAATCCCCTCGCAACTATTCCTCTCGCCACTTCCGAACGAGTTCCGCTTCCGCGTGATTGGTTTGGAATTCCGAGAAGTTATATTTTGCACGGTTTTAGTGTACCTCTAATCACTAATTACTCATCACTAATTACTATTTTCTATGATCGTCTGACTCAAAGATCGTCTCGCCCTCGAGCGAGCGGTTGTCGAAAAAACCTATACCATAGGTGGCAAAAAAATCACCTTCGAATCTGGGCGACTCGCACTCTTCGCTACTGGATCTGTCGTCATTCGGGATGAGGATGGGAACTTCCTCCTCACAACGACAGGTATCGGGAATCCGAAGGATGGAGACTTTTTCCCACTTACCGTCGAATACCAGGAAAAGTACTATGCAAATGGAAAAATCGGAGGAAACCGCTTCATGAAACGTGAAGGTCGACCGAGTGAGACCTCGATCATCAATAGTCGTGTCATCGATCGTCCGATCCGTCCGATGTTTCCGAAAGGGACTCGTACTGAGGTCCAGATCATCTCGACGATCATGAGCTCGAGTGGAGCCTCTGATTTTGGTTGGTATGGTGTAACAGGTGCTTCCCTTTCCATCCTCCTCGCAGGAGTGAAGGAATTCGAGGCTCCAGTCTCCGGGGTTCGTATCATCTCAGATGAGGCGGGGAATTTCGTCTTCGATCCGAGCTTCGAACAGATTAAGGATGCTCACCTCGATCTCACAGTTGCAGGAACTCTCGATGCGATCACGATGGTCGAAAGTCAGTGAAACGAGGTCTCGAACGATCTCATGGTGCGTGCTTTCGAATTCGCTCATGCAGTCATCCAGGATCTTTGTCGAGCACAACTCGATTTCATGGATGAATATGCAAAAATTCATACCCTTCCCGTCTCAGAGATTCGGGTGGTTGATACGGATCCAGAAGTCCTCGAGCGTGTTCATGCACTTGTCACTGAAGAGGATATTCTCGCCGTCTACAATCTCGGAAAGATGGAATTTCACGATGCGATACAGGAACTCATAGAAAAAACCTACCTCACCCTTAATCCACCTCATCCCCTAGCCCCTTCTCCTGCAGAGAAGGGGGACGGTGCCGAAACACCCTCTCCTTTAGGAGAGGGATGGGGTGAGGTGGTATCTATGGCAGATATCGCTGACTCCGTGAAGGATGTCGTGAAGAATCACATGCGAAAAACCGTTCTCGGAACTCATACGCGTCTCGATGGTCGTCGACCAGATGAGGTCCGTCCTGTTCGTGCGACGGCACCGATCCTCCCTCGTACCCATGGATCAGCCCTCTTCGAGCGTGGTGTGACGCAGGTCCTCTCGATCACGACTCTCGGTGGACCGTCAGACATCCAGCTCATCGATGACATGTATGAGGAGGATACCAAGCGCTATATCCATCACTATAACTTCCCTCCATTCTCCGTCGGTGAAGTGAAGCCACTTCGTGGTGTCGGACGTCGTGAGGTCGGTCATGGTCGCCTCGCGGAAAAAGCACTCGAGCCCGTCCTCCCCAGTGAGACGGACTTCCCATACATGATCCGTGTCGTGAGTGAAACGACAACATGTAATGGATCATCTTCGATGGCGTCCGTCTGTGGCTCGACCATTTCGCTCATGGATGCAGGGGTGCCGATTCGGGCTATGGTCGCAGGAGTCGCGATGGGGATGATCTACGATGAAGCCACTGGAAAGTACGAAATCCTTGCTGATATCCAGGCGCAAGAGGACTTCCTCGGAGATATGGACTTCAAGGTCGCACGTACGAATAAGTGAATTACAGCCCTTCAGATGGACTGCAAGATCGCCGGCCTCTCGATGGATGTGATCCGAAATGTCTTCGCGAAATCCGTCGATGCCTGTGGCTATATCATGGGTGAGATGCAGAAATGCCTCGCAGAACCACGAAAAGAACTCTCTCCCTATGCCCCATTTCTCCTTGCGGTCTTCGTCCCAGAAGAGAAGATGCGTGAAGTGATCGGAAAAGGTGGTGAGACGATCCAGGGTATCGAGAAAGAGTATGGGGTCGAGGTGAATCTCGAGGATGATGGTCAGTGTACCATCACCGCGAAGACGCAAGAAGCTGGACAGGCAGCACTCGCATTTATCCGCTGAATACTGAAGGATATCGAAGTCGGTGACATCTATGAGGGCAAGATCGTGAAGATCCTCGATACGGTGGGAGCTATCGTCGAGATCGCACGAGGCAAGGAAGGGATGATCCATATTTCGAAATTCGGAGTGAAAGAAAGAATTGACAATGTGAACACTGTGGCTAAAATGGGAGAAATCGTCAAAGTAAAGGTCTACAGTGTCGATAAGGAGAAATGACGAATCGGACTCGAGAAAGTCGTCGCAACTCCTACATCTGGGAAATCAGATGAGAGTGTCGTGACGTCGGTATGGGAAGGGTAAGTAATCTTTGACATATGCATTCACCAGATAATCGTTGAGGTAATACTGAATTTGAATGGAAGACTCTACTAAGAAAAGATGGGTTCGAGTCAATACCCTTGCGTTATAAAATGCGAGGGCTAGTTGCATGTCTTATATGACTTGGATTATTATCTCATGATACCCGAGAATATATCAGTCATGTTGTTCATGATGTAAAAAGTATCATTTCAAGTGATCAAATTCCAAAGAAATAGTTACTTTAAAGTAAGATGCGCTATAATTTGGTAACTAGGTTATGAATGACGAAATACTCATGGAAAAATACTAATGGATGATATAACTATATGATACATAATGAAGGAGGATTTTTTACTAAAATAATTGACTACCCTGAATAACAATCTAGAAGTATTTTCTTTTTACTTTTTGATGACAATTATATATTATTCACAATAATTAAGTTAAATAGTATGTTACACTGACCAGTTTATATCTCCTGAAACCCTTTAACGATTGACGTTGCAATAATTATAGCACGTCATCAATGATTAATAGATACCGTAAGTATTGATACTCTAACAGCATTTTTGAGTGCCCTCAAAGATAATACTGATTCAGAATGAATATTCGTTTTACCTCCAAGTCCATCTGCCCCAACTCATAAACAATTAGCAGAAGATTTTGAGAGCAGAACTTATGGTTATTGAAATCGGATTCTACTTATTGTAGATGATCATGGTATTGTGGGTAGTAATGATCTGGAATATTGGAAAGTAAGATTTTTAAGAGATAATGTATTCTGAGTAGATGAATATTGATCAATTGTAAAAGCAGTAAAAGCCGCTTCTAGTAAGATTCTTGGTTCTGTGATGCCAGCATAATCTTTATCTTCATATTTATTATGTTTCAATACAAAAAGTCCTCTTTCTGGAGGATTTTTTGTTGCCAAGAGACGGGATTGCTCTATACTTTTACTATCTTAATTCCAAGTACTTCGCTGTTCCTCTTTTTTCCTATCTGCTATAATCTATTTGCAAATCCTATGTCCTACCCTTCCCTCTCTGAGATCGTCCTCGAGACGATCGATCTCTATAGTTCCCGAACTGATCTCCCACAGATTGATCTCACTCAGTTCCACACTCCCCTCGTCGTCGGGAGCGGGAACGGATACTATACGGGGCGAATAGTTTTTCGTGATATTGGAGCATATTATGCGAATGAGTCTGAGGTCGATCGCAAACTCGAGAATATTCCCTCGATCACGGATGTTGTCGTCGTGTCTGCCAGTGGTGAGAAACATGCACCAATCATCCTCGAAGCTGCGAAACGTCATGGGAAGAATACCTTCCTCATCTCTTCGAGTGAGTCGAGTACTGGGAGGAGTATAGCGGATCACTCGATCATCATGCCGAAGATCCGGGAACCCTACACGTATAATACCTCTACCTATTTCGGCTATATGCTCGCCGAGACACCCGATATTGATCTCTTATGACTCCGGGATTTTCTGATAACAGACCTCACTCTTACTCTCCATACTTCTCTTTTGTCATTCTCCGAAGGAGAATCTGATCCCGTCATTGCGAGCGAATCGAAGCAATCCAGTGCTTCAGAAAGACCAGAGCAAGATGTCTCACATTCGTTCGACATGACAGGAGCCCATATTCCCGATTCCCCTCTTGAGGGGTCCGCGAAGCGGGGGGTGGATAGTGTCGATTTTTCTCGATTCTCTTCTTTCTTCCTCGTGATCCCTGACCAGTTCGTCCTCCTGAGAGAAATGTTCGAAGTGAAGTTTATCGAACTCTTCGGACGCAAGGTCGCACGTGATGTCTTCTCCTACGAGCAGATGAAGCATGCGACGACGGTCGTCCAGGATGGCTGAGAGCTTTTTATTTGTTTCGGGAATGACACCTGAATCACATATGGAGCAAATCAGATCAATCTCCCAATCTACGATGCTACCAGCTACGCTCCGATGATGCTCGTCGGATACTATGTCATCGGACAGATTCAAGAGGCTCTCCCTCAATATTTCGATGAGTCGATCGAGGACTATTGTGTACGAGCTCAGAGACTCTCAGGATTTAATATCAAACCGTGGGTGGAGGTGTAGGTTTTCTTTTGCCCTTTTCCCTATTTTTCCTATACTTCTGGCATGTATCTAGAAGAATCCAAGACTCTAACACTCCAACATCTCTACATCTTCACACTTGGTCGTGAATGGAAACTCTCACTCGCCGAACTCATCGCTATCTTTGGAAGAGAGAGTTATTGTGAACATACCGAAACGATTGCGATTTTCGAAATCCGTGGATGGAGTGATGAACAGATCGTGAAGCGATTTCTCACGATCGGTGGATCGATCCGCGTGATGAGGGTGATATCCGATACGGATATGAAACGATTTCCGACAGATGTGATACGAGAAATCCGAGATACACATTCCCGTCATTCTGAGGAACGAAGAATCCAGGAATTACGAAATAAGTCACTAGATACTTCGCAAGCTCAGTATGACGAGAATGGGAAATGATGAAAAATAACTTTTGCTCTCGGAGCCTATGGTCTCGATTTCCAGCTCTCGAATATCGGACTGCGGATCAAGAAAACGCTTCAAGTAGATGGATACTCAGTACGACTCGTGAATACAGAGAATAAAAATATCGTCAGTGCAGTCTTCAAGCGCGAAAGACTCGCGAGAACTGGTCTGGAATATAATCTCGTTGCACTGATCCCCTGATCAAACGAAGGATGAAACCAAGAACCAAGAACCGAGAACCAAGAACCGAGAACCTACCTCACGGTCACCCTCGCCTGTCAGGATATCGATGCCTATACCCGTCGAGATACGGGCAAATCTCGAGATATGGTCGTCGGCATGATGCCTCCGAAACTCGTCCAGATGATGCTAAATATAGCTACGCAACAAAGTAATCAGGAATCAGTGATCAGTGATCAGAATGGAACCAAAAAAAATAATACACTCCTTTCTGATAACTGCAAACTGCAAACTGCAAACTCCACAGCACTCCGTGCTGTATATGATCCCTTCTGTTGACTCGGGACAACACTTATCGAAGCCGCGAATATGGGTATCACTCGAATCTATGGCAGTGATCTCTCACCCGAGATGGTAGCAGCGAGCAAGCAGAGTCTCGCGGCATTTATCAAGGAGGAGATGATCTGGCAGGAACGGATCCTCGCCGTCGGCGGAACACCGAATAAGGACCTCTCTAAATTTGAGAGTAATATCATCGAGCTTGATGCCAAGAAGATCAAAGAGGCTCCCGAGAAGCTCGGAATCTCGAAGACTTCAACATTCCAACACTCCAACATCCAAATTGTCAGCGAGTGATTCCTCGGTGAGATGATGAGCCCCAGGGATATCACACTCGATCGAGTTCAGTCAGAACGGAGAAAACTCGCCTCACTCTATGCAGATTTCTTTTCTGGACTTACTCTTGCGAAATTTCGTGGAAACATTGTCATGAGCTTCCCCTTCTGGAATATTCATGGTGTTTATTCCTACTTTATCGAAATCTATGATGTTCTCGAAAAAAATGGATTCGAAGTAATCGACCTCCTTCCTGGTGACATGCATCTCAATACCCGTAAATGAAGTCTCCTCTACCGCCGAGAGAATCAGACCGTCGGACGGGAAATCGTGAAGATCGTACGAAGATAATTAAACAATCACTCTTTGCTTCTTTATTTTGATGAATTCTGAGAATCTGCCGATGAAATTTTTTTATAGAATCCGAAACTGTTTGAGGCAATGCCGAGTTTTTTGGATTCAAAAAATGAATCGAAAGCAGATTCCAGAATGAATCAACCAAAAGAAGAACCTTTTGTTTCTTTTCAGTTATGAAAAGAAAGTATAGATCCTATAAGAAATCTGAATTATTCGCATAAAAGATAATGCAACTCATCAATCTCTCACATTTCAATACTGACTACCGAAAACGGCGTGATATCGAAACGGCTCTTGCATGGAACGCGGTGAAGAAAACCCTCATCGAACTCGGACGAGAGGAATTATTCGAGTATATCCAGAGTGTGAAAGTCACGGAGAAAAATATCATCCTCACGACGGGAAAACCGATCGTGAATGCGGAATTGAAACTCATGGGTTCAATGATACTCCAGAATGTGAATATAGGGCTCAAGACTATTGGTTCCCTGGAGCGGATGGGGATGCGACTAAAGTAGGAGACCCGAGTGAATCGGCACGGGTAAGTATGCTTTCCAAGTTATGTATCACTCACGCGAATATCGTATCTATTTCAGAGTTTTTTCAGATTTGTGATCTGAGGAGCTTCTGATAGAGCCGTGCACGCATAAAGAGTATTTTTGCCTTAAAAACATATTCTGAGTATTTTTCTGAAGCAATCGTATCAGGCAATAATAAGTAATAATTATCCCAAGTGTTATATATTTGATCAGATATTTTTAGGCTAATAATTAGCTTCTTTATCCTCTCATGACCCTGATTATCAAAGGTGAATTCGCTCATCAGTACCACTTGGAGTATTGCAGCAAGATTATCTACCATTCTTTTGGAAAATTTCGATATTGCTTCTCAAGAAAATCAATCAAATCTCTGATTATGTTGTTGCCACCAGAGAAACAGGCAGTGTTGCACAAATCTATAGAGGTCAGTGATTATATTTTGATCTAATCATTCTCCATTCATTAGTCGAGAAATCACACTGGAACGATCACTTCAAAGATTATGAGAAATAAATACTCATAGCTGTGGATCACGAGGAGCACAAAATACTATATTGTGCTTCTCAGTAGTATCTCGTGACCAATATTCATGTAAAGATTCACACCTTCCGAGTACATCATGAACAATCTTCTGAGCGGATGAGAGAGAAAAAAGTGCTTCTCCTCGAAGAGATGAGATATCATCAAGTGGGAAATCATATAATCTCAGTGATGCATA
>JAYUQR010000134.1:0-21309 GCA_043756665.1 Candidatus Altimarinota bacterium
TATTGGCATAGAAAAAGTGGGTTAAGTACTGATATTTTTAGCGAATTCAGTATACCCACTTTTTCTATTTTAGTGAAAGGATGTGTTTGGACTTAACAGTTATCATTACTAAAACTCTTCCACTTCGTTGTATCGAGACGGACCAATGGATCTGCACAAGAAGAGAGAATAAGAATTGTTATAGCGATGATAATAAGTTTTGTATTTAGAAATTTCATATTCTAGAATAAATAATAGGTATCCACAATATAGCATATTCCCCACAGACATGCAAAATTCCTTGATGCAATTATCATAATATTATTATTCAATATTAAAATTTATTGTCTTGACAGAGAGAGAGTTTTTTATAGGATACTTTTCAATTTCTCATTTTTAACTTATGACAATACCAAGCTCTCCATCCCCAATACAGTCAGAAATAGATGCACTGGTACTTTTGGCATATCAAAATTGAATAGATGGAAAGACACTTATATGAATGTTAGAAGCTACTATAAAATGTGATGTTAGTTCGCTGCTATCTGCAGATTTACAATTAAGAAGATCAGATGCTCAATGAGGGGTTCCATTACTTGTTGATAAAAGAACTGCACACGAGATTATACTAGCAGTTCCAGAAGTGAGAACAGCAGTTGATAAACTACTGTCATACAAATGACAAATCGAGTATCAGAGAGTTAAATGAAGAGCAGCAGTAAATGTTATGACTTGGCTTCAGATAAACCTCATTGATACTGGTAGATTAACAAGTGAAGAATTAAGAATTATTCCTTTGGTTGCTTTTAGGGATTTTGATATACGTCTTTATCAGGCAATTGCAAACCATGATAGGTATAACAAATAGTTATCATAAGTATAATGTAATAGTATAATTCAATTTTTAAAATAACTTGCATTTCTATCATTTTCCATATAATTCCCCCATCGCACTCACAAGCTTCGATTGAGTAATACCATTTGTGAGGGCAGTTTTTCGTGTATTTCACGTCGAACACCCTTGTTTTCGTCAATATCTGCTCAGGAGTTCTGTGGTCTTGTCATGATCCGAACGAGTACGATATATTGCGGAAGTTCAGCTTATAGAGAGTAGGGAATAGATAGTAGGGAGTAGCTATTAGGTAATAGATTCTCAATCCAAAGAGTCTGCCTAAAACCTATAGCCTAAAACCTATAATCTAAAACTTATAATCTAAAACCTAATTTCTAACATTTACATTCATGGCGAAGAAAATAGAAACTCCAGTTTCTTCTCCTATAGTATCATGAGCTCCAGAGGCATCGAATCTCGGGGCGATTTATCATGATCAGGGAAGATATTTTTTCAGTGATGATCGCACGATCCTCGAACTTCCAGGACTCATCGAGGTCCAGCTCGATAGCTACCGTGACTTTCTCACCCGACGTCTCGGACAGGCATTCGGTGAAGCGTTTCCGATCGATGACTTTTCGGGTGAAAAGATCTCGATCTACTACAAGAACTATGCCCTCGAAGAGCCGAAATATTCGGTTTCAGACTGCAAACGAAAGAATCTAAACTACGAAGCACCACTGAAGGTCCGATTCGAAATGCTCAATAAGCAATCTGGTGAGATCAAAGAACAGGACGTCTACCTCGGTGGCATTCCACTCATGACAGAAATGGGAACATTTATCGTGAATGGGATCGAACGTGTGATCGTGAATCAGATTATCCGTTCGACGGGTATGTTTTTCACGCCAGATGCTCGTTCACCGAATCTCTTCGGAATGAAGATCATCCCACACCGTGGAAGCTGGTTCGAGGTCGAGATCGAGAAAAAATGAGTCGTAAATGTGAAGATCGATAAAAAGCGAAAGATTCCTATTTCTGTCATCCTCCGAGCGTTCGGCTATGAGTCTGATGCCGACATACTCGATGCTTTCAAGGGTGAGGATGAGTGGATCACGAAGCATATCGCACCGACGATCGAAAAAGATAAGACCAAAAATCGTATGGAAGCCCTCTATGCGATCTATAAGCTCCTGCGTCCAGGAGATCTCGGGACCGATGAACGAGTCGAGCAGCTCTTCCAGTCGACATTTTTCGATCCGAAAAAATTCGAACTCGGAGATGTCGCGCGTATCAAGATCAACCGAAAACTCTCGAAACACTATAAGGATCACAAGAAAGCCGCTGAAGTAGATGAGTCGAATAAGTTCCTCATGGGGGCTGATTTCCTCTCTGGTGTCCGCTACCTCCTCGCGCTCTGTGAACATCGTGATGGATTCTCGATCGATGATATCGATCACCTCGAAAATCGTCGTGTCCGATCCGTCGGTGAGCTCGTCTATGATAAGGTAAAGGTCGGTCTTGCCCGTATGGAAAAGATCGCAAAGGATCGTATGACCATCATCGCGGATCTCGAAGAAGCAGTTCCAGGAACATTTATCAATTCTCGTCCGATGGTGGCGGTGATGCGAGAATTTTTCGGGACGAATCAACTCTCTCAGTTCATGGATCAATCGAATCCCCTCTCTGAGCTTTCTCATAAACGTCGAGTCACAGCACTCGGTGTCGGTGGTCTCACGCGAGAACGTGCCTCATTCGAAGTACGTGACGTCCATCCGACGCAGTATGGTCGAATATGTCCGATCGCGACTCCAGAAGGACCGAACATCGGTCTCGTTCTCCACTTTGCGACCTATGCTCGAGTCGATAAATATGGATTCATCACGACACCATTTCGTAATGTGCTCCACAGTGTGAAAAATAATGGTTCTGATGCCGTCAATCGTATCGCCCTCACGGATATCGTGGATGAGAAGGGAAACGTGATCGTGCCAGAAAAAACATATATCACTGAAGCTCATGCGAAGGATCTCCAGAAAAAAGTAAAAACAGAAACCATCGAAGTACGAGGATACCTTTCGAATGATCATGAATATTTCGACGCCTATGAAGAGCGTGATCTCGTTATCGCAGAGGCAAATACTCCGGTCGATGCCTATGGAAACTTCACAGAAACCCGACTCTCAGCACGCAGGTCGTCTGAGGCGACGGTTGCCTATGTCCGTGAGATCACCCATATCGATATATCGCCGAAGCAGCTCATGAGTGAGACGACGACCCTGATACCATTTCTCGAACATGATGATGCGACTCGAGCCGAGATGGGAACAAACATGATGCGACAAGCAGTTCCACTCGTTCGAGCTGAGGCTCCAGTCGTCGGTACTGGTATGGAGCGTATTATCGCTGAAGGATCAGGATATGTTATCAAAGCTGAGGATGATGGAGAGATTATCGGTGTGGATGCAAAACATATATCAGTCATCTATGCAAATGGAAAAAAGGTTACCTATCCACTGCGCACCTTTGAGCGATCGAATCATGATATGCTCATCCATCAGTGGGCTCGTGTCTCGACGGGTGAGAAATTCATCAAATGAAAAATCCTCGCTGATGGACAGGCGATCGATAATGGAGAGCTCGCCGTCGGGCGCAATCTCGTCGTCGCCTATATGCCGTGGGAAGGGTATAACTATGAAGATGCACTCATCATCTCAGAGCAGCTCATGCAGAATGACTACTATACATCCATCCATATCAATGAATACATCATGGATGTTCGAGAGACCAAGCTCGGCCCTGAGCAGACAACCAATGATATCCCGAACGTGAGTCCGATCAAACTCAAAGATCTCGATATCGATGGTATCGTTCGAATAGGAGCCTATGTCCGTGCGAGTGATATCCTCGTCGGAAAAGTCACACCAAAGGGTGAAGTCGAACTCTCACCAGAAGAACGACTCCTCCGTGCAATATTCGGTGACAAGTCGAAGGACGTGAAGGATTCATCACTCATCCTCCCGGCAGGTTCTGGAGGAAAGGTGATCGGTGTTCATGTTCTCAGACGTGAAGATGGAGATAATCTCCCGACTGGAGTATTCAAGCAAGTAAAGGTCTACGTCGCACAAACTCGAAAAATCGAAGTCGGTGACAAGATGGCAGGTCGACATGGAAATAAGGGTATCGTCTCTCGTATCGTTCCTCGTGAAGATATGCCATTCCTCGCGGATGGAACGCCTGTCGATATCATCCTGAATCCTCTCGGTGTCATCTCTCGTATGAACATCGGTCAGATCCTCGAGACACACCTCGGTGGTGCTGCGAAAAAGCTCGGTATCCGAGTCGCGACTCCGATCCTGAACGGTGTCACGATCGAACAGATCGCAGTTCTCATGGAACAGGCAGGCATCCCTGCAGATGGGAAGATCCAGCTCTATAACGGAAAAACTGGTGAAGCCTTCAAAGAAAAAACAATGGTCGGAATCAAGTATATGCTCAAACTCCATCACCTCGTCGAAGATAAGATCCATGCTCGTTCGGTCGGTCCCTACTCGATGGTCACACAACAGCCACTCGGAGGAAAGGCACAGAACGGAGGACAGCGACTGGGGGAAATGGAAGTCTGGGCACTAGAGTGATATGGGGCCGCGAATATCCTCCAGGAAATGCTCACCGTGAAGTCCGATGATATCAATGGTCGTACTCAGCTCTACGAAGCCGTCGTGAAAGGGAAGAAGATCCGTCGTCCGAATGTTCCAGAGTCATTCAATGTCCTTCTCAGAGAACTCCAGGCACTCAATCTCAACATCGATCTCCTCGGAGAAGATGAGGTGATCGCCCTCGAGAAAGAAATGAAGGATCGATATGAAGAACTCGAGAAACTCGAATGAGCGTTCGATGTCGAGGTCGATATCCCAGAAGATGGTGAAGTGAAGGAAGAAGTTCCTGTGACAACGAGTCTCCCAGAAGGGGAAAGAGACGTAGAATAAAACCTCACCCCAGCCCTCTCCTCATAGGAGAGGGGGTCTGGAACTCTACTCTGTCATTCTGAGTGAAAGTAAAGAATCTGCTTCTGTCAGTTCCTGTCATTTCGATACGAAGTGATAGTCAGTATACCCCTTGTGGGTAGAGGTCCTGCTCTGTCATTCCTGACTTGTTCAGGAATCTAGAGTTCCTCTATTCTCTAAGAATCTCAAAAATTATGATCTCATTACTTTCTATACCTGTACTTATTTATACTATATTATATAGTGCTTGAATTATAGTATGACTCATAGGTTTTTGGCTATTTCTAGAAGAAAAACAGGTATGGAAAAAGCTAATAAAATTAGCTATCATCTTTCTTATTATTGCTACGAGTATCTCATGCTTAATTAGTATTTATGATTGGTGTATGCTAAGATTGGCTACGAATAGTTCTAGTTATTTTTCCCGATAAAAATATATAATTCACATCCCACCACTTCCTTCGTATGGCATAGCCCAAGAGAAAGAGAAATTTATTTTCTCTCATGAACTCTTCACTCACGTGGTACGAAGATAAAAAGTGATAAAGAAATACAGTATCAGTTACTGACTTCCAAACATCAAGCTCTGTAACTTTTCACTATTCACTTTTAACTTTTCACTAAAAAAATTATGTTTCCAATGACCAAGGACCTCGAGAATTTTCTCAATGATAAGATCACTGACTACACCCAGATCGGCAAACATGCTGGTCGCCGAGATATCACCGTCGGGAAAAATCTCGACAATCTCCGTGCGATCTCTGTCGGACTCGCTTCGAAAGAAGATGTCCGTGCCCTCTCCTATGGTGAAGTGCTCATCTCTGAGACGATAAATTATCGTACTCAGCGTCCAGAACGAGGTGGACTCTTCTGTGAACAGATATTTGGCCCACGCAAGAACTATGAGTGTGCGTGTGGGAAGTACAAACGTATCCGCTACAAGGGTGTGATCTGTGAACGATGTGGTGTCGAAGTGACCACCTCTCAGGTTCGTCGTCAACGAACGGGTCATATCGAACTCGCTGCTCCAGTCGCACATATCTGGTATCTGAAGAGTGTTCCATCTCGTATCGGACTCCTTCTCGATATTTCGGTAAAGCGTCTCGAACAGGTTGTGTATTTCGCTTCCTATATCATCACTGAGGTGTATGAGGAGAAGCGTGATGAGTCGATCAAGGAACTCGAGCATGCATACAAGAACCAGAAAATAACGCTCCAAAAAGAAGTCCAGCAGACGATAGGTGAACTCACACTCCAACTCGAAGAGAAGAAAATTTCGAAGAAGGAATTCCATGAGCTCGAAATCCTGCATTCTCGTCGGATCGATGAACTCGATGCTGAGTATGCGAAACTGCGTGATCTCCTGAAGATCCTGAAGGTCGCGGAAGTGATCGGTGAACTCGACTATCGAGTGATCTATGATAAATTCCCTCACGTCTTCAAGGGTGGAACGGGGGCTGAGCACCTGAAATCGCTTCTCGAACGTATCGATCTGAAGGCATTTATTGCCGAACATCAGATCGAGCTCAAATCCGCTCCGAAGTCAAAGCAGAAGAAGATCCTCCAGAAACTCAAGCTCGCTTCATCCCTCTTCAAGTCTGGTCAGCGTCCTGAACACTTCATCCTCTCAGCCCTACAGATTCTCCCTCCGGATCTGAGACCGATGATCCAGCTCGATGGTGGACGATTCGCTTCCTCAGATCTCAATGACCTCTATCGTCGTGTGATCAATCGAAATAATCGTCTCCGCAAACTCTCAGAACTCGGAGCTCCAGATGTCATATTGAAAAATGAGAAACGTATGCTCCAGGAAGCGGTCGATATGCTTCTCAATGGTGATGTCCGCTCGAATCGTCCAGGGTATACCACTGCAACCAAGAAAAAACTCAAGTCACTCTCGGATATCCTGAAGGGAAAACAGGGTCGATTCCGACAGAATCTCCTCGGAAAACGAGTCGACTACTCTGGTCGATCGGTTATCGTCGTTGGTCCTCAACTCAAGATGAATGAGTGTGGTCTCCCGAAGATCATGGCAATTACCCTCTTCAAGCCTTTTGTTATCGGAAAACTCATCGAACGTGAGATTGCCTACAATGTGAAACATGCAGAGAAGATTATCGAAGAACGAACGAAGGAAGTGTGGGACACTCTCGATGAAGTTATCGATGGGAAATATGTCCTCCTCAATCGTGCTCCGACACTGCACCGTCTCGGTATCCAAGCATTTCGTCCAGTCCTCATCGATGGGAAGGCGATCCGTCTGCATCCACTCTGTTGTACGGCCTTCAATGCCGACTTCGACGGAGATCAGATGGCAGTCCATCTTCCGCTCACGATGGAGGCGCAGTTCGAAGCCGCGAATCTCATGGTGACATCGAAAAATATGCTCAATCCATCGAATGGAGAACCGATCGTGGCTCCATCTCAGGATATGATTCTCGGATGTTACTACCTCACGAAGATCGACCTCGGGGAACCGAAAAACGTCTTCGCGAGTGGGAATGATGCGATGATGGCCTATGAAAACAGTGTCATTACCCTTCATACACCGATCAAGATGCGAGTAGAAGGGAACATCATCGATACGACCTATGGACGATACCTCTTCAATGAGATCCTCCCCGTCGAGCTCGGATATGTGAACGAGACGATCGGAAAAAATGCAGCGAAAAAACTCCTTTCTCGTTCATTCGACCTCCTTGGTGGTGAATATACCGCATTTCTCGCGGATGATATCAAAAATCTCGGATTCAAGTATGCAACCCTCTCAGGACTCACCGTTTCTGCATTTGATATGATTATCCCTGACGAGAAACATGCATTCATCCATGAAGGTGAAGAGAAGATCAAGGAGATCCAAAAAGCCTTCTGGCATGGATATGTTACCGAGAAGGAACGCTACCTCCAGTCACTTCAGGTATGGGGTGCGATCAAGGGACGTGTCGAAAAGGAGATGAAAAAGAATTTCCTTCCGAACAATCCGATCTTTAACTTTGTCGATTCTGGAGCTCGAGGTTCATGGGGAAATGTGACACAGCTCTGTGGGATGAAGGGTCTCGTAGCATCACCAACCGGTGAGATTATCGAGCTCCCGGTGAAGTGAAACTATAAGGAAGGACTCTCAGTTCTCGAGTACTTTATCAATACCCACTCAGGACGAAAAGGAAAGGCAGATACCGCTCTGAAGACGGCTCAGTCGGGATACCTCACTCGTCGACTCGTCGATGCAGCACAGAACATCCTGGTTCGCGAATATGATTGTACCACGATCCACTTCGAGACATTCGATCGCAGTGAGTCGAAGTCACTCTTCGGAGATACATTCGAGAACAAGATCTATGGGCGATTCACCGCTGTCGATACCTTCGATGAGCGTGGTGGGCTCGTTGTTCCTGCAGGAACCCTCGTCACGAAGGAAATCCTGAAAATGATCCTCGAATCGACTGCAAACAAGGTTTCAGTACGATCGGTTCTCACCTGTGAGACGGAGGAAGGAGTCTGTCAGCGATGTTATGGTCTCGATCTCGCGACATCAGATATCGTGAAGATCGGTACTCCTGTGGGAATTATCGCTGCTCAGTCGATCGGAGAACCTGGAACTCAGCTTACGATGCGAACATTCCACTCAGGATGAGTCGCGAAAGAAGGATGAGATATCACCGCAGGTCTCTCACGTGTCGAGGAGCTCTTCGAAGCTCGCAATCCGAAGTACCTCGCTGAGATCTCTCCATTTGATGGGAAGGTTATGGATATAGAAAGTGAGTGATCAGAAGTAACCCTCACTATGGAAGCTCTCGATAAGGGAGTTCGTGAATACTATATCTCTGATCCGAGCATGGTTCCACTGGTGAAAAAATGAGATACCGTCGAAGAAAAACAGATCATCGCAAAATCAAAAGAATCTCGTCAAAAAATCCAAGTCACGCATGCAGGTCGCATCACGAAGATGACAGATACTGTTATCACGATCGAAGATCTCATTCCAGAAACAGTTACCTTCTCGATCCCAACAGGACGCAACCTCCTCGTGAAGGTCGGTAGTATGCCAAAGATCGGTACCAAGCTCACGGAAGGTCATGTCAGTCTCCAGTCTCTCATGGATACAGCTGGGCCTCTCGCGACAGAGCTCTATATCGTAGCAGATATCAAGGAGATCTACTCTTCCCAGGGTCAGACGGTCAATGCGAAACATATCGAACTCATCGTTCGTCAGATGTTCTCGAAGGTGAAGATTACCAATGCAGGAGATTCTACATTTTTCCCTGGTGATATCGTCGATATCATCCGCTTCCGCAAGGAAAATCGCGAACTTGCTCGTGATGGGTCCAAGGAAGCTATCGGCCTCCAGCTCCTCCTCGGTCTCACGAAGATCTCCCTCTTCACAGAGTCATGGCTCTCGGCCGCTTCGTTCCAGGAAACAGTCCGTGTTCTCGTCGATGCATCGACGTCTCGAAAGATCGATAATCTCGAAGGACTGAAAGAAAATGTGATCATCGGTCGCCTTATCCCGACGCTCAACTACTTCGAGAACAATCGTGATGTCGGAGAATTCTTCTCACATGAGTCCGATGGTACGACTGGATACGATGACTCTCGAGATTCATTCGAGATCACGACAGCGAGTACGAGTCTGGTGTAAAATATTGGAATGTTAGAATGTTGGAATGTTAGAAACTTAGAATGATAGAAGGTTGGAGAGTTGGAAGTTTAGATTATATCAAATTTTCCGAAAGATTCTTGTCCCGGTTCCGAAAAAAGCTTTAAGAAAATCCCTTCACGGTCAGGTGGAGGGATTTTTACTATTTTTTTGACTTTATTTGATAATATTTATAATAAAAGTACTTTACTTTTTTATTCACTATTATGAAGTCTATTTTTTTATATATTCTTATTATAATATGATTGTTCTTTGTTTGATTTCAACAAAGCTATAGCATCACAACTGTGACGAGACCTACAGTATCTTTTTCACTCTCACCGACGAGTGCGTATTCTGGAGATACACTCAGATATCAATGGCAATCATATAACGCAAATAGTTGCATGCTATCATACAATAATATCAATAAAAAACTATGAATCGCTGGAAAAGGAACTCTCCCCGCTCCATGAGTAAGTACAAATTTTTCTCTTTATTGTACAGGGCCATCATGAACAGCATTTCAATATAGATTGGTTACTATCCTTCCACCAAAACCCACTCTCGATCTCACTGTTTCTCCGAATCCGATCATCGTCACTCCAGATGCAAATCTCTCTATTCAGTGGTCATCTACCTATGCAACGGGATGTTATTGGGGAACAGGAGTTACCAGCTATTCACCAAATATCTGACTCTCAGGATCTCAGTCATGGTTTATGTCTCAGCCTCCTGGAGTCGCTCCACTCAAAGATTTTGTTCTCTCAGTCACTTGTACTGGTAATGGAGGTTCGATAACCAAATCTGTTCCCGTCACTGTCACTCATCCAAAACCCACTCTTGATCTCACTGTTTCTCCGATTATAGTGAATCCTGGTGAATATATTACAGTACAATGGTCATCGAATAATGCTACAGGATGTTATTGGGGAACAGGTGCATTTCCATTTAGTCCGAGTATCTGACTCAGTGGATCTATATCATATCCGGTAGATTTTGATATATCGATGCCATCAGAATGAAATCATATCGTGTCGATGTACTGTGAAGGAAATGGATGAGTAGTAATACAATCCGTACCTGTCACAGTAATAGTACAAAAACCTCAAATATTCATGACATCGGCAACTCTCGAGATCAGTCCTGCTGGAAGTATTCAGGTATATTGGTACTCAGCATATGCGACGGAGTGTTATTATGGTGAATCCAAAATCCCTGGACCTCGTACCCCATCTTTAAGTGGTTCAGTGTCTCTTTACGGACCATTTAATACGACGATGCCGCCACCGAGAATATCTATATACTGTGAATGACCAGGTGGAAATACATATAGTACTCTTCAGTTTCAATTCCCAGCTGAGAGACCATTTACTACTCTTATAGCGAATCCGAATACGCTCCGTCTCGGACAAAGCACTACACTGCATTGGTTCTCTACGTATGCCTATTATTGTACCCTCGATACAGGCAGCTGATCCCAATCCGTATCACTCTCGGGATCAATGAGTCACACTCCTACTCGATCAACTGAATATCTTCTCAGTTGCACAGGAACAGGATGAATCTCAACATTTCGTGCACCTGTAACACTTACTCCATAAATGAAACTTCTCGCTCCGGCGAGATTTTTCTTTTTCGAGAAAATTATGTTGACAAAATATAAAAATAAGTAGTATTGATTTCGTATTACTCTTTTATTACTTTTTTCTATGCTCACTCTCATTCAGAGATGTATTATCAGTATCCTCCTCGGGTTCTTTTCTTTTTCAATAGTTCTCCCAGGAGTTGCTGCATATACGAGCTCGACCCGGTATTCTCAGAAGGCGACGAAATTTGTCGATAGTTATGTCGAACGGATGCAGCGAGGTGGATACTCGACGGCTGAGATTACCGATGCACTCATCGCCCTCAGATCAAACTATATCAAGCGTCAGAAATCCCAACTCTACTCTGGAAGTGCCCTCTCGGAGATCGATGCGATCATCGAAGAGCTCGATAGTGCGATAGCAGGCGTCTCGGAAGGGAATTGTGGGACATGTGATCTCTATGATCCATTCTCTGTCTATATTCCTCTGAGAAATCAATATGTACCAAATCCAATCTATCCGACACGTCCTACCTATCCGACCTATCCATATACTCCATACACACCATCGAATACGTATCAGAACACCTATCAGAACACTGTCAGTGTTGCTAATAGTGTCCTCTCGATCGATACATCGTATACGACACAGGCACGTACAGATCTCACTCTCCCGAGTGTGAATAGAGACTATGATATGTATACATTTATCCTCCAGTCTGGTGGCTATGCGACGAGTCAGCCGACTCCTGATCGATTTATCTCATCGAGTATCATACGTCGTCTCAATACCGCACAGAATCATACTATCGCTGTATCGTTCGGAACAGAATACAGCTATGATCGAGTGCGCAATATCCGCACGCTTGCCGAGAATTCGATACGAAATAGCCTCTCGATGGGGACTCTCGCTTCGAACTACTCTGATGGATATAGTTCACCGACGAGTGATGAATTCGTTCGTCAATCGATCTCAAACGGATCTACACGATCATACCGTACCTACAGACTCTATATCGCACGTGATAATTCCAATGCCTTTCTCGTCGACTATCTCGAGACTGGAACGATAACGAGTCCGTATTATGGATATGGAAATGGCTATAACTCGAATTATAATTATGGATATGGAATATATACGAGTACTATAAGCGGTATAGATACTGATTCATTCACGGATTATGGATCATACTTCACTCACTCCTATCGTATGTCGAATGGCTCAAAGCTATACAAGATGTATACGTATATCCCACCAGCTGGCTCGAGTGTATCGAATATATACTCAAATCTCGGTATCAATTCTCGGACATCCTATAGTATGGGAACGAATCGAACGCAATATGTGAATGGTCAATACACCAATACTTCTCTCAATGGGTATGTAGTAAATAGTGGGTATATCAGTGCGATTGAGTCATCATTTCAGTCCTATGGATACTCATCTTCTGTGACGCTTCCTGGGTCGAACAGTCAGATCAATTTTTCTCCACTTGTAGGGAATTCCCTCAGTTATTCGCGTCTCTGAGATAACAGTTATCGTATGTATCGCCTCCTCGTCGCAGAAGACGGAACAGATGCATATCTCACAGAGTATGTACAAAATTAGGAAGTGGAATTTAGATTTTCACCTCTTCATCTCATGACCATAATAATCCATCCCTCTTGGCATGAGGCTCTCGCTTTTGAGTTCGAGAAGCCATATTGGCAAGGACTCACCGCATTCGTGAAGGAGGAATATACCAGTACTCAATGTTTTCCTGAGGAAAAAAATATCTTTCGAGCATATGATACGACACCATTTGACCGAGTGAGAGTCGTGATCCTCGGTCAGGATCCCTATCATACTCCTGGGGCTGCGATGGGACTCTCATTCTCCGTACCAAATGGATCAAAGATACAACCAAGCCTCAGAAATATATTCAAAGAGCTCGAATCAGACCTCGTTCTCAAACGAACAAACACTGATCTCACTGACTGGGCAGAGCAGGGAGTGCTCCTCCTCAATACCGTACTGACAGTGCGACAGTGAGAGCCAGCCTCTCACCAAGGAAAATGATGGGAAAATCTCACTGATGCGACTATCCGTACCCTTTCTGAGAAATGAGTAGGTATAGTATTCATCCTCTGGGGGAGTTCTGCGAGAGCGAAAAAATCCCTCATCGATACGACGAAGCATCATGTGATCGAGAGTCCACATCCGAGTCCATTCTCAGCTCATACAGACTTTTTCGGTTCACGACCCTTCTCGAGAACGAATGAGTATATCCGGTCACAATGAGGGGAATGAATTCATTGGTAATCTTATAAGACAACCCCTATTCTCATAGACACATCTGACAGTGTTCTCATGAGTGAATTTGATGTATTTTCAAGAGTGCTATCTTCTTTCCATCAGATAACATATATCATAAATTCATGAACTACTGGATTGATAGGAATGTGCTCAAAGATTCACTGGATCATGAGCATTTTACTATGTCAATTTACCGCCCTATGTAGATTTCAGAATATTTTATAGGGGTCAATTCATGTTTCCCGATCTTCTAAGTTATCACAAATTTGAGATATCATTTTATTGAATTCAGTTTGGTCTAATTCAATTCAGTTTTCAGATTCATTTGAGTGTCCCGGTTTCTTGAAGTGAAAATGTTCAGGCACTATTCAGCTATTTTCTAAATAATCCATAAACTCCTTATATGATGGAAAATAATCATGAAGGTCAGAAAGCCCTACAATTCAGTTCACTTTCTCTATAGATTGAGGCATATTTATTAATTATGTATGTAAAAGATAGCTCATTAAGATTAACATAACTATTTATTTAAAACAAATTATTTGCATTTTCCCCTATTTCGATGAATATAGATATATCCTAAAAAACTTCCCATGATAAAAAAACTTCCACCACATCCAGAGAAAGATCCTCAGATTGCAGAATTCCCCTATATGATAGTTCTATCGACTCTCCTCGTCGTTATTTTGGGATTTCTCTCACTTGAATATCTTTATCAGATTCCTTCGAGATTTTTCGTAACAGAGAATCCGAGTAAAATCGATATCACTCATACTGTCTCCACGGGGACTCTGGATGATCCAAAACCGTATGCCTGTACGATGGAATATGCTCCAGTATGTTGAAGTGATGAAGTGACATATTCCAATTCCTGTATGACACGTGCTGTAAGGGCAAAAATATCATATGATGGAGAGTGTATATCCACATGAGATGCTCAGATAGATAGGGGTTCAGGAGTTGCAATACCTCCGAATCAGACAATACCATCTGATGCCCCCCCAGTTTCATCGATCCCATCACCACCAGTAGAGACATGATCTTCGACTGAGGGCATGATATTCGATACGGGATCATACCTGATCTATACGAACAGTTCTGTCGGATATGAGCTCGCACTCCCGAAATATGCCTACTATCAGGGTTATGGTGCACGTGATGGCGCGACACACTCACTCGCTATCAGCCTCACGAATTCTGGGGCAGAGGTATTCGACACGAGTGATGTACGAGTGTATTATTATCGATGAAAAGCCCTGACTGATGTCATAGCATGAGCTACGAGAGTGGATACCAAAAGCGGAACTCTCATCATCGATGGAGGGAATTCGACAAATCCGAAGATACAGAAGATCGTCGATACCATCCGCATGAGCGCGAAATAGTTCTTATAATTCACTTAACTTTTCCTTATGAAAAAATCCCTCCTGTTTTTTATCATTCTGAGTTCGTCTCTTTCACTCGCGAATGCTGCTGAAGTCGTCGATATCTATAGTGGAAAATGATCACCATGTCTGGGGAATATGACCTATACCTATGACTATAATACACTCCAATATGCCTGTATAGTCGAAAAGCCAGAAGGGAGCTCGAGCCTCATACTCAATGGAAAAGAAGATCCACTCTATGCAGGAGCTGAGACTGTGGGCTTCACCAGTTCATGAGTGATTAATGTGACCCTCAGAAAGTGAGCACTCCATCAGATTGTCATCGGGAATTATCGATCTCCATGGTATCTCACGGCGAATTCGACTTTCGATACTCAGGGGAATTTTATCATCAATTTCCAGGATAGTGATGGGCATGGTTGGTCATACAATGGCGAAGTGAAGCAATCGAAGGCTTCAGTTCAGAGCTATGTTTCCTCATTTTTTTCTTCAGAATCCGTATGAGCTTTCGAACAAAATTCTAGTAATTATTGAGGATGGTATGATCGTATTTCTCTCTGAGGAAAATATATCCTTCCGTGATATTCGCATATCTATTATCAGGGAGAATATATGAGAAAGAATACCAGTGTACTCATTTTCTTTGCGCAGAAATGAGCAAAAGTAGAAGTTATTGCATATAAGAAAGATGGTACTCTCATCCGTCTTCAGAGTGTCACAGGGAAACTCGATACCTATCAGAATTTTTCTATGAAAAGTGACTCTTCTCAGTTCGCATTTACCCTCAGTGAATGAGAAAAATACAGGGTTGTCACAGAGAAATGAATGCTCCCAGAGGTATATGACTCTATGCCGACACTCTTATATTTTGATAAACTCTGACTCTATAAACAGGTATATAGAGATGGAAAAGTATTTTTTTCATTTTGAAAAAAATCCTATGGCCCATATGATTTTGTTGGTAGTATGCCCAGTATTACTACGAGTGGAAAGTCATGGTTTATTACCGTCACCCGAGGGGATAAAGAGTATCTGATCGTCAATGGAAAAGAGATAGCGCTCTAGATATCGGATAGATTCTTATAGTCTTTCATGATCGTCTCGTACTCAGGCATCCAGTTATACACCAGATTCCAGAACGGTTTCTGGTGATTTTTTTCTCTGAGGTGAGCGAGCTCATGGATGATTACCGCGTCAATGAAATCGTTTCTATGCCCCCCTGTCAAGGGGGGACTCAGGGGGGTTTGCTCGAAAATAAAACCTCCCTGTCCTATCGGACATCCCCCCTGTCAAGGGGGGTTTTCGAGATATTCCGCTAATCGATAACTGAAACAAAGTCCATTTCTCGCACTGCATGATCACCATCGTCACTCTGATGTGGTGATTTTGATACTTATGTACTGTGGGAGATTTTTTCCTTCAGAGAGTTCTCGTACACGAGGGATGATATACTCTTTGAGGAGGACTTTCATCTCACGTATTTCATTGCTTGAATATGTATTCTTCTTCGCCCTTCACTCTTCACCCTTCACTCTTCACTGGTGTTTTTCGATCCAGTCTTTTTTTTGCTCGATAAATACATCGATCCTCCTCACAGACATTCGCATCGGTGCCCGTGCGATAAGCTCTCCATCCTTGCCAATCTGGATTGAGAGTGTTCGACGTGACGAACGGATGAGGGTATAGAGTGAGTCCAATTAGTTCTGTATATATCGAGAAATAAAGTATCGATCGAAAACATAGATCAGGATGCCGCCGAGAGTATATGCAAAGAGATCCAGGGGATCATAGACTGCACCGAGGACCAATCGAGCAAGGGCATTGTGTTCGAGTCCCAGAGAACTGAGTATATCGAAATACTGGAGTGATTCTATAGAGTATGCGAGTATCAGAATCATGAGAATAGTACTAAGCTGAGACGTACAGGAAAATATCCGTACAAAACTATAGAGAAACATCACGATCACGACATCCCCGATAGATCATCGCATCGTCCCGAGCTCATGAGAGAATATAACGATGATGATACAGAGGAGAAAGAAGAAAAATGAGAGGATGAGATAGTAGATTTTCTCTTTTTTGTATGGTGACGTCACGTGTTGATGTGGGTAGAGAATATAGACAGAAAAACCCTGAAAAATCCAGAGTCACCATAGATGTCATACTATCTCCCTCGAGCTGCAGCTCGCCCAGGGCGTTGCTTGCTGATGGGGTTATTTCCCGTCGGACCTTTTCCGAACTTGCTCCCATTCTGGAATCCTGCAGGACCAAATCGTGACACTTTCTTGGCTACTGGAGGTACTTTTGGTGTCTCATCTGGATTTTCCTCTGACCCTGTGAGGTCTTCTTCGTTTTCTGTAGGTGTTGTCATAGTGTGTATATTTAAGATAGAGGAATTGTATCGGGAAAGTATTTTTTGTAAACAGCTTTCGAAAAAATCGAGTCGAAATCCTTATTTTTTCTGAGGTCTTCCCTTTGCTTTATGGACTCTGGATCATCACTTGCCATATTTGCTCGGTCACTGTCGTCAGATTTTCCCCTTTCCTTTCGCCGAAAAATCCTCTTCGAGAGTCGCTTCAGTATCGATAAGGTGTGGGGGGAGGAGTGGCATATGAGAGTGAGGTGAAGGAGTAATGAATGAAAAGTGGAGAGATACTCGGGAATTAGGTATTGATGAGGTTGATGACGAGGCGGATCATCATCTCTTTCTCTTTCGGGTCACTCTGAGCGATCAGGAGGGCAAGGGATACGAGTCCACTCTCATTAATCTTCACGTCACCATTTCTCCTGAAGCGGTGACGGTTTTTTTCCAGAAACCATACGAAGAGGAAGGCTCCAATTCGCTTGTTCCCATCACTGAAAGGATGATCCTTGATGATGAAATAGAGAAGGTGCGCCGCCTGCTCCTCGATCGTCGGATAGAGATATGCACCATCGAAAGTCGCGATGATAGACGAGAGGATTCCGATGAAACTCTCATCTTTCTCATTTCCGAATAGATCGCTAGCTTCTCACTGTTCCATGAGTTTGCTTCTGAGCTCACCGATCACGGTATGTGCCTCACTATACTCGATGATATAGGTGATATCTGGGTTTCCTTCGATCTCGAGACTGCCCGCATCATACTGGTTCAGGAGGATGAAGCTCTCAGTATACGTCGAGATAATCTCGAGGAATCCGCGAGCCTCTACGAGTGAGAGGTCTCCCTTGCTCTTCTCGGAAATGATCTGGATAGTCTTCTGGAGCTCATCGAGTCGTTTCTGATTGACCGAGTAACCTTGGACGAGATATTCACGAAGTCGCTGGGTTGCCCACTGACGAAAATGAGTCGCACGAGTTGAGTTGACTCGGTAGCCAACGGAAATAATGGCATCAAGATTGTAGTATTCAATCTGACGAGTTACTTCTATTCCTCTTTCGATTTGAACTGTTGCATTTTTTGCAACAGTTTGCTCCTGGACGAGTTCACCAGAGGAAAATATCGATCGAAAGTGACGAGAAATCACCGACTTATCACGACCAAAAAACTCTGCAATCTGATTGAGTGTCAGCCAAAGTGTTTCATTCTGAAAGTTAACCATCACTTCTGTCTGATTATCAGGTGAAGTATAGATGATGATTTTGTTCTTTGTATCCATGGTTGTTTCTAGTGAATACATACATTATATACATATGAATATAATTGCAAGAGTTTTTCTCGAGAAAATTATCCTATCCGCTTACTCATCTTCTCGATGATATTATTCGCACGTTCCTAGTTTCTAACACAAAACACATATTTTTGTAAATCTAGTAGAATAGTGAGGTCTTACGCTTATTATTTCTAAGATAGCAATACATACGGGGATTTCCAAAGTACCATAATTGTTATTAGAATGTAGGCATCTACTTTTTTAAAGTTTTCATTTTATTATTTTATACGCATCTCGAAATGCCATCCCCTGAGCAACAAGTTTATAAACCTCATCCGTCGCATACAGATCATCTGAAAGTGATTTTTTAAGTTTATCCTGATGAAACTCAAGTGACGAAACAACGAGCACAGAGACTTCCACGATATCATTCCAAGTACTCATAGCATTGAGAAGTATACTTTTGGTCATCTGAAGATCTCGTTGGTAGCCACTCGTGAGGTGGGTATAGATATTTCGAAGTTGATCTACGTATCCAAAATAGATGGATATTTTCGCACGTATCAGTTCACAAACATCATAGTTTCTCTTCTGTGGCATAATCGAGGAACCCGTTGTCATTGTATTGTGAAGTGAGATATATCAGAATTCACTGGTCGTAAAAAGTAGGAGGTCAGTATTGAGACGAGAGATAACGAGGAGGACACTCCCGATTTGACTGAGGAATTCATATTCAAACAGTCATCTTGAAAGCCCACAGTACATAGGATTCTCCTGAACTTTTGCGAAACCCAGTAATTTTGCACTATATTCTCTGTCATTGGGAAAGGATTGTATTCAAAAACCTGCCGCAGATCAAAGTGGCGATTGATCAAGAATCTTTCCTTGGGATGCGAGTATAGATTTGATATCATTGAGTGCATCTCGAAACGATCATAGCCAAGTGTATGTCGTAGTTGGCATCGCTTTTTGCCAATGTGTATATCCTGGCATTTCGAGGGCAGGCTCTCTGAGTCGAGTTTCGAAAGCACCGATGAAATCAGAAAGGAGCAAGAGTGATTCTTCGTAATTCTCTTTGAGAAAAAGTCGAATCATCGTGAGTGATTGATCATTTCTCGATCTTCCAGTATGGATTTTTTTGCCTACCTCTCCAAATCGTTCCGTGAGGTATCACTCGATAGCAGTATGCCCATCTTCTTGGGAAGGATCTATCACAAATTCACCCTTCTCATGTTGAGAGAGTATTTCATCGAAACCTTCCAGTACAATTTTTAGTTCCTCATCTGAGATGACTCAGATTTTTGCAAGCATTTGTGCATGGGCCCTTGAAGCCTCGATATCATAGCGCAGAAATGCTATATCTACTATGTAGTCATCCCCAACCGTGAATTTTTCTATAAGTTTATCGAGAGAAGAGGTGGTTTGCCAGAGTTTAGATTTCATAATTATACATCAAAAAGCGTAAGAAAGACTAGAGCGTAAAGATTCCTAAATTTTTATAAATTTCAAGTTTATTTCTCGAATCAGTGATATCAAGATTTCTCATCGTCAATTGTCCGATACGATCGCTCGGTCAAAAGTGAGACTCATCGTTCTCCATGGTAAGTCGCTCTGGAGCATAAGTCAGGTGCTCGCTCTTTGTGTCGAGGATCGTGTAATCATCTCATCTACGAAGTTCGAGAGTGACTGACCCCGTAATAGTTTTGCCTACCCAGTTTAGGAGTGATTCTTTCATCATCATCATTGCTTGTGGGTCATACCACCTTCCTTCATAGAGAAATCTTCCGAGTTTATTTCAGAGATTTCTGTAATTTTCGAGGGTAGATTCATTATGTATTCCACTTAAGAGTCTTTCATAGATAATATGGAGGAGTGCTAATCCCGGTGCTTCATAAATTCCTCGACTTTTTGCTTCGATAATACGATTTTCGATCTGATCACTCATGCCGAGCCCATGCCTTCCTCAGATAGCATTCGCCTCCATGATCATTTCAACAACACTTCCAAATTTATTGCCATTGATAGTGATGGGGATTCCTTCGAGAAATTCTACCGTTACTGTTTCAGGAAGTATCTTCACATCTGGATCCCAAAATTTTATACCCATTATAGGATGTACAATATGCATGGATATTTCGAGTTTCTCGAGATCTTTGGCTTCGTGTGTGGCTCCGAGGATATTGGCATCAGTACTATATGCCTTTTCGGTGCTAAGTTTGTAATTAAATCCATGTGCAATAAGCCATTCACTCATTTCTTTTCTTCCTCAAAGTTCTCAGGTAAAAGTGCTATCAAGCCAGGGCTTATAAATTTTTAGTCCTGGATTTACCATGAGTCCGTATCGGTAAAATCGCTCGATATCATTTCATTTATAGGTACTTCCATCTCCCCAAATATTTACATCGTCTTCTTTCATAGTACGCACTAGTTGGACTCATGTAATTGCTCTGCCTAATGGAGTCGTATTAAAATAGGTTTTGCCTGCTGTTTTTATATGAAATGCTCCACATTGAAGGGCGATGAGTCACTCATTTACCAAGCTTTCTCTGCAGTCTACTAGCTTTGCTGACACGGCACCGTATTCAAATGCCCGTTTCGGGATATCATCATAATTTGATTCATCGTATTGACCAAGATTTGCAGTATAAGCATAGGGAAGAGCTCATTTATCACGCATCCAAGCAACAGCACAACTAGTATCAAGTCCACCACTGAAGGCAATACCAACTTTTTCAGAAACTGGGAGCGATGGGAGGATATGTCACATATGAGTGAAAAAAATGAAATAAAAACAGTCCAATTTGAAGGACTGTTTTCGAGATTCATAGGAAATAATTACTACAACGCCCGAGACCACCCGCGGCACTCAATGCAACGGCGGTCGAGTCCCAGATGTAGTAGGGTACCGAGAACCCGTGCACGAGCACCGCGACACGTCCTGAATCCGGTCC
>JAYUQR010000135.1:0-2760 GCA_043756665.1 Candidatus Altimarinota bacterium
AGAATCTGGTACAAAAAGAGTGCCTAACGGCACTCTTCCAGAACCAATCAGTGTATTCCATTTCTCTAGAAATGTGAAACAATATTGTTGGACATGACATCTATCCATTAATATCTCACCTATGTTTTCCCTTGCTCTCGGTGGCGGTGCTGCTCGTGGACTCGCTCATATCGGCGTGATTCGTCGCCTCGAAGAGCTCGGTATGCGACCGACGGCTATATCAGGAACGAGTATCGGAGCGATCATCGGGACACTCTTCGCACTCGGAAAAACCTCACAGGAAATGGAAGAGATGATCGCACATGTTCCGTGGATAAAGCTCCTCGATCCCGATCTGAAAAAGTGAGTCATCAAAGGGGTAAAGATCGAAAAATATCTCGATACCCTCTTCGAAGGAAAGTCATTCTCTGATCTCCTTATCCCACTTGTTGTCACCGCAACAGATATTGACACCGGTGAAGGGATAGTAATCCGAGAATGATTGCTCTCATCCGCAGTCCGAGCATCGATATGACTCCCTTGAGTATTTATCCCGAAGGAATATCTCGGACAAAACTGTGTCGATGGTGGACTCGCAAATAATCTCCCTATCGAACATCTCCCGGAAGGGAAGGTGATAGCAGTATCAGCACTTCGTGATCTCACGAGAAAAATATGATATAAAAAGGAAATATTTGGTATCAATTGGTCAAGGACAATTTTCTGAGTGACCTATTCGATCATCCAAAAAACGATCGATATCATGCTTTCACAAAATGAGTCTCGATCTATCCTTTCCCGAGAGGATGTAGTCTATATCCGCCCTTCCTTCGATACGCTCGATTATTATAATTTCGATAAATACAAGGAATTTATCCAGGCGGGATATGAGGCAGGAAGTCAGAGTCTATAATATTTTTTGGTTTTTACTCATATTCCACAGCTGTCGATAGTGTCCCTGAATTGCCGACCAGACTGATGGGGAACAATGATATGGCATATCATATTCTCGACATGTTGATTCGATGATCTTCTGAAGTGCAGGATAGTGGACATGACTCACATGCGGAAAGAGATGATGAACGACTTGGTAATTTAACCCTCACATATACCAAGTGGCGAGAGAACTACTGGGTGCGAAATCTCGAGTCGTTCGTAACTCATGTTCGATATACTCGTACGGCATCACTCATTTTTCATCTGACGCAGGGAATTCGAGCGTATCCGATACATGTGCAAGGGAAAAAACCATCGTCATCGTGAACCCGAAAATGAGATGATATAACACGAAAAATCCGAGAACAACTCCGATATCATAAAAATAGAGTGGTATGATAATCGCCACTATCAGGTACGCCATCTTTGTTATGAAAAAATAGGACCACGTTCTGATCTTCCGTTTTGGGAATTTATTTCCATTGATTTCGCCCTCGAACATACGGGAAAAATCAGTAAAAAACCACATAAGCGTGAGAAATGCGTAGGAAATCGGTCCAAATATATACTGATATCGATGCCACCACTTCCATGGTTGTTCAGGAGAAAACCTGAGGATACCAGATGATTCGATATCAGTATCCTTACCATGAATATTCGTATAAGTGTGGTGATTCAGATTGTGTTGCTGTTTCCAGAGGAACTGACTCCCTCAGAGCAGATCACTGATTGCTGAGAGCAAAAAATTGATCCAACCCTTTCGAGAATACGCCCCATGCGCACCATCATGCATACCATTAAATCAGAGTATTATAGAACCCTGAGCAAGAAAGAAGGTAGCAAAAAGTGCTTCTGTAATAGATGTAACGTAGAGGAGTAGAAAAATATAGCTCATTATAAGAAGTGCAAATCCGATGAGAATTTTTACATGAAGAGAGGGAGTGGCTGTCGTATCGAGAGATTCTTGGGAAAAATAAGCATCTACACGAGATCTGAGGATACGAGTAAATGGTCCTGATTTTTGAAATGTTATTGTATGAGTCATGGAAAATAGAGTGTCTGAATGAATATGGAGTCTTCTGTATTTCACGGTTTTATGATCTGTTCTCGAGAATCGAATCGTTCAGAGAATATTGATTTATGAGAGAAAATCAATATTCTCTCTCCAGTATCATAAAAAACTCTGTATGAATCTCATCCTCCTCTGAGTGTATCTCATCATTATCATTGTTCTTTTTGCTTTTATCGGTATTGTCATCATGCATATCGGGACGTTCAAGGAATATTCGAAATACCTCTCGATCGTCCTGAGAATCTATCTCATATCAATCATCATTATCGCATTTTTCTGAGCTTACAAGGTCTATACAGACTATACGCCTGCGAAAAAAAATCGCATCACCGTCGAACAAGTTAATTTCTAATATACAAAAATATGCAAGTAGGAATCGTCGGCCTCCCGAATGTCGGTAAATCCACCCTCTTCAATGCCCTTACGAAGTCGTATGCCGCCGAAGCAGCAAACTTTCCCTTCTGTACGATCGAACCCAATGTCGGGATCGTGAATGTAAATGATGAACGCCTCGAGCAGATCCGTGCTGTGGTGAATGGCGCGAAGATCATCCCTGCAACCGTCGAATTCGTCGATATTGCTGGGCTCGTCGAATGAGCGTCAAAAGGTGAGTGACTCGGAAATAAATTCCTCTCCCATATCCGCAGTGTCGATGCGATCCTCCAGGTCGTACGAGCTTTCGACGACTCGAATGTCCACCATGTAAGTGGCTCAGTCGATCCCAAGCGCGATATCGAGATTATCAATCTCGAACTCATATTTGCTGACCTCGA
>JAYUQR010000136.1:0-2741 GCA_043756665.1 Candidatus Altimarinota bacterium
CTTATAACCAATACCAATACAAACAGAAAGCCACGGACTTACAGTCCGTGGTCTAGATCAAAATTTAGTTTTTACTTTTTCCTCTTGTATTTGAAATAGTCGATAATCAAAAGTTTAACTATTACGGTTTTTTTTGAAAGAAATGTATTGAATTCGATGATTTAAGATCAATAGGTTCTTATGAAAAACCAAAATTAGGAATGTGCATAGTCTTTATCGTAAAAGAAGAAGCTGAAGTAAAATATTCCTTCCTAAGTTCTTGGTCAAAAGATGCAAGCTGAAAAACAATGAAATGTATAAAAGTTCCACTTTTTTCACTTGAAGGCAATGAATATGCTATATACAAAAAATTTTTAGAAGTTTCATGACTTCCTGAAGTGAATACTCCGGCAATAGAGAATTTTGTTAAATTAGTAAAGGATAAAAGTAGATAACTTCTCATGCTTGGAGAGGTTCATTTTTACTATTTACATAAGTAAGAATCCTACTTCAATTCGGTGGGATTTTTCTTGCTTTCCATATTATTTTGATATACTTTAGACATACATTGTATATCTTTTTTTTTATGACGACTCCAAAAACAACTCAGGAACCTGGATTGCTTCATTCTTCGCAATGACAGAAACCACAGAAGCAAAAGCCATCTAAAGTCACGACGACTGTCCGACTCGACTCTGATCTCAAACGTCGAGCAGAGGAGTATGCCCGAGCCAATCACATGGATTTCACGACATTTCTCTCATTTTCCATCCGCAATACGATGCAGTACGGTGGGAAGATGGAGCCCTACTATGAAGTGTCAGAAGAATATTCGAAGTATCTCGATGATATCGAGGCTCGACATGATAGAGGTGAAGAGAAGGCATACTGACCATTTTCTACAAAAGAAGAAAATCGAGCTTTCCTTGAATCTATTCGTTAGATATACTCTATGCATATCAAGTATCTCCAAGAATTTTATGATGCCTTCCGTAGACTTTCATTTTCAGATAAAGAAGCTGTAAACCTACAATAGATATATTTCAAGCAGACCCATATAACCCAGTTCTTGCGAATCACGTTCTCAAGAAACCAATGACGGGAAGACGAGCTATTTCTGTGCGAGATGATCTGCGCATTATATTTCGTGAGAAATGAGGATATACCGAAGTACTCACGCTCGATGTTGGGAATCATGTTAGAGTTTATAAATAAGTATGACTATGAATACGTTCGCTCGTTCTCTTATCGGATTTCTTATCGGCTGATTCATAGGATTTCTCTGTATGCTGCCATTCTGATATGCTCTGGCACATGGATCTGAACAGCTCATATATGTTCCACTTATTTTTGCTTGCATCGGTGGAGTGGTACCATATTTTCTCAGGAGTAGCTCCCGTAGGATACAATATCTCGGATATTTTGTTCTATTTTGTATCTTGTTTACATGTGTACTCATATTCTATTATCTTGTTCTCGCTCCAAAATGGAATACTGCGAATATTATGACTACAGTGCAATCGATCAGACCCTCAGAAATCTCTTACCAACCTATAACTTGGAGTTGAAAAAATATAGGGGTAACGGTTCAGGCAAAATTCACTATGAATCCAGATATTCAAGAAATTATTCCTCATAGTAACCTTCCCGAACTCCCCTGAATCTCACTCAATCCATATAACTCACTTCCTAGTGAAAGTCGGAAAATAGATTGAGTGTATTTGTTGAGCTGAAGTGTGCTTCTCCCTCAGGTTTTCTCTTCTGATAGTGGATATTGCTTTAGACGAGATGAGTATACTTCTCCTGTTTCTCTGTCCTGAATCACCTCTGGAAATTTGCTCTATCCGTATATCGAGGGTGCATGCTCTCGATGATGAGAGTGTTTTACCCGATATGAAATACCCTGAACAGAGTTTACCCTAGATATTGATCCTTTTCTCTATACAGAGCTTCCCGAATGCAAAAATTATAACTCTTCTCTCTAGTACTTTCTTTTGCTATTGTTCCATATCCAGATACCATAGTCTGGTGAAAATCCTCCTCCTCATCGCAGTCATCGCTCTCATCATTTGGATTATCGGTACGATACTCGCTGTGCGAAGCATAGAAGAGCCGAAATATACTCTTATCGAAAAACATGAAGGGTATGAGATCCGGGATTATGAGAGCTATATCGTCGCAGAAGTCGAAGTCGAGTGAGATATGCGAACGGCATTGAGGAGTGGGTTTCGCCAGCTCGCTGGGTATATCTTCGGTGGGAATACGACGAAATCATCGATTAAGATGACGGTTCCAGTGATGGATACGACTCGACAAGGATCTGAGACGATTGCTATGACTGCGCCGGTCACGGATACGGTCTTGAATTCAGGAAAACGTATCGTCGCATTCACGATGCCGAGTCAGTATACGCTCGAAACCCTTCCAAAACCAGATAATGCAAATGTTCGTTTTAGAGTAGTAGAGAATTCTAGGAGAGCGGTACTGAGGTATTCCTGGTATGCGACGGAGTCGAGAGTCGAAGACAAGAAAAAACTCCTCATGGAGCTCCTCACTCGTGATGGAAACAAGATGAAGTGAGAAATCATATCTGCCCAGTATAACCCTCCCATGAGTTTTCCTCCGCTTCGGAGGAATGAAGTTATGGTAGGAATAGAATAGATTATAATGGGTTTGGACTTAACACCACCTCACTTTATCAAGTTTTCAGGTTTTTCCGAGAGGTTGGCTGATGAGTCAGTATTTGTTCGAGAAGGGTCTTG
>JAYUQR010000137.1:0-7252 GCA_043756665.1 Candidatus Altimarinota bacterium
CTCAAAGAAGCTGTATACTCTTTTAAATAATCCTGATCTTAAAGTATGGATGGTAGTCGATACATATGGAGAAACAAAGTCTATAGTAATTTACCGAAAAACTGGTGATCAAAACAACGATGATTTCTTACCGGAGTGGGTATGAGAAGAACTGAATGGATGTATGTTAATAGGGGTCGAGCCAAGCGAGATTAAAGCTCGGTGATTGAAAGAAGAACGAAGTTGAGTTTTAGAAAATTACTTCAGTACTCGACTGAATCTAAATCGGATGTATGTCCGAGATCAGATATGACAAGAAAATATGAGTGAATGAGTTCATAAAATTATCGAGGGCTTCTCCTCGAATTGAGGATTCAAGGAGCCAACAATGCTTGTAGCCATACTTACACTCCTTGCAACAACAGAGATTACTGATCCAATGACAGTAGTGAGAATTCGAGAGTATGTAACTCGAGAGGTTGCGACAAATTTATCTCGCAAAAGCTCAATGGGAATAGTCGATGAAGCGAGAGATAAACTATGATCAGACAGAAGTTGATCATCAGATAAAGGATGAAAACATCGACCCAATAATGATGTCAAGAAGTTCAAGTGAGGTAGACCCGACTAGTGTTTAATAGTATTCATCACGATCTCAACAAGCTTGATATATCGTTGAAGGAATTCATTCTCATAGAAGTCGAGGTTCGATCAAGACTTCATGAGGAAGGTGATAGATCCTACACATCCCGATCTTGAATTTAATACCACGGTTACTGCAGATGAGAAATGTTCCGAGAGGAGTTGTTTGACCATGGGAGAGTGTCTCTCTGTAGCCAGATCCATAATCTGATAGGGAGTACCTGTGAGTATTGCTTGCTCGGTCCAACTTCAGAGAAATGGTACTGATTTGAAACTCCGCATATCACTCTCGAAGCCAAAATGTGCTTTTATGGTAAGTTCTTTTGATTCTGGATCGAGGATTCTGATAAGGCATGCATCTGATCCACTTATGATCATGAGCCCATTGATCACGGTATGAAATATTTTCTTTGGATCATATCCATGAGTAACTATATTAATGAGATCATTGATATAGTCATTCTGTCGCTGGATCTTCCCGAGCCACTCATAGGCATCCTTGATCTTCTGGTAGCGAGATGCAAGTTCTATATCTGCCTTCTTCTGGAGGGTAATATCTCGAACAATACAGAGAAATATTGGCTCATGTCATCCTCATTTTTCATGGACTGGCGTGATGGAGATATTGACCGTTCTCTGTCACTCATCTTTACTGGGAACAGACATTTCTACAGATTCAAATTTATCCTTATGGATATTTCAGATCGCCGAGGGCGTGACGGAAGGAAAAAGAAAAGCTATATCTTTACCCTCCACTTCTTCAGATTTATATCCGAAGATTTTTCGAGCTCATCGATTCCATGAGAGGATATGGCCATCGAGACTGATGAGCATGATACCATCTCCTGCCTGCTCCACTGCTTGTGAGAGGATTCTCTCAGATTTTTCTTTCTTTCTGAGATCTCTGAGATCTGTCATGATTCAGACGGTTCCACCATTTGGAAGCGGAGCACCACTCAGGAGCACGGGAACATTTTTTCCATTTTTTGTGAGAAGATTTCCTTCATAGCTCGATGCTCTTCCTGATTTTCTCTCATTCTGATTCGTTTTTTTCACAGTCTTGGAACTCTCTGGATCCCAGAAGTCATATGACTCTCTTCCGATCATCTCCTCGAGCGAATATTCCATAATCTCGCAGAACTTCGGATTCGCATAGACCGTTCTCTCATGTTCATCTCAGACCCATACGGCCTCATTCATGAAGCTGATGAGTTGGGTATAGAGTTCCCAATCATATGAAGACTCGACTGATTTCTGTGCCATGAGAAATATGTTATGAATAAATAAATTTACCTGTATTACCTTCTCTGCACCATCTTATAAGATAACGTGGATTATTCAAGGTATTCCCAAAAATTCCCCCGATGAATCAGTGTCGGGAACACACTCGGATAGAGCCGTTGCCACTCTGTCGGTGGCGTATATTTCTGAGCACTCCACTTCACTTCATAGGCTCTCGCGAGGGTATGATCGACCTCGATCAGATCGACTTCCTGTTGTGTCTGAGTGCGCCAGAATCGTTGTTCAGAGAGAGATGCATCGTATGAGAGTTGTTTCTTGCGTTCGAGTATAAAGAAATTCTCGAAGAGACCCCCGATATCACTGCGGGTATCCACCGATCAGAACCGACGGAGGATCATATTGCGAATACCGAGATCATAGAAGTAGATTTTCTTCATTTTTGTCACTTCTTTTGTCTTGTTCGTGAAGTATGGACGCAATCGAAATATCACAAAACTCTTCTCGAGGAGGTCGATATAGCGCTCCACCGTGATCTGACTCATACCGAGAAGCTTTCCGAGTTCATGATAGGATACTTCCTTCCCGATACGATCCGCGAGGAGCTCGAGGAGCTTCGTGATGGCATCTACATTTCTCACTTCCTGGAATTCGAGGATATCGCGATAGAGCTGTCCAGAAACGATTTCTCTGAGGTGTGCGATCTTCTCATCATTGGTCGGATATGAGAGAACCTCTGGATACATACCAAAGATGAGGAATTCTTCGAGGCGTTTCTGTGCCGTGATGATTCAGTCTCTGTCAACAACCTCTCTCCATGAGAGCGGAAAGAGTTCATAGACACGTTTGCGACCAGTAAGTGGCTCACTGGTCATATCGAGCAAGTGGAGACTCGAAGAACCAGTGACGATGATATTCTTCGTATCCTTATAGGCATCGATCATTATCTTGAGTGTATTTCCGATATTGGGGATTTTTTGCCCTTCATCGATGAGGATATGTGTATAGGATGCGAGAGATCTCTCCATCGACTCACGACTCGAGAACTGGAGTAGGGATCGATCGTCACTGTAGTCACCATCGAAACGGATAACTCTCTCAGGTGATATACCCGATATGAGTGATGTTGCGAGAGTTGTCTTCCCGACTTGACGAGGACCGAGAATGAAGAGGATTTTCCCTGTGGAGAATGCATTTCTCAGAGTATGTTCGAGAAGACGTGTATACATAGTTTGATAACACCGTAGTAATTCCTGTCAATAATACGAAAATCTATACTGTACTAAAGTTTTTCGTACAAAAATCTTTAGTACACTATAGATTTTCATATTTCTACCCTTAGTGGACTACGTATGGTTTTTGGTCTTTCTTTTTTCCTACTTGCCCCTATTTCTATCCCTACTTTCTCTGTACCATCTTATAAAACTCAAGTGTGTCTCCGGCTTCGATCTTCACATCTCACTTGAAATTGATACCACATTCTTCTCCTTCGAGGGCTTCGATAACATCGAGTGGTCCCATCTTCAGATTCGCCACCTCTCCTGAACCTGCCTTTCTTTCCTCACGAATAACTCGAACCTTCGATCGATTTTCGATCTTTCCAGACTCGACACCGAGACCGATGATCATCATGCCATTATTTTTCCCTGTGAAGAATATCGCCTTCACCTTCGCGATACCGAGTTCGAGCTCATCGAAGCGGATATCGATCATTCCCGTGATAATCGCCTCCACCTTTTCGAGGACATGGTAGATGACCTTCTTATCGATAAATTCGATTTTTGATTGATTGAGGGCTGATTTCGCGGCAGGAAGGAGTCCGACATTATAGGCGATGAGGAGTGCCTGTGAAGTACCTGCCATCATGACATCAGATTGATTGATATCACCTACTGCTGCATGGATAAAGGTCACCTGTGTTTCTGGGGTCGAGAGCTTCGAGAGTGATGCCTTCAATGCCTCGAGCGAACCATTGGAATCAGCTTTTAGGACAATCTTGAGTTGCTTAAGTGCTCCTGACTTCAGTCGACTCATAAGCATACCGAGCGAGGCTCACTCGAAGGCATGGATGGATTTCGTATTTTTCGCGAGGAGGTACTCTTTCGATCGGCTCGTCGCGAGCTCTGGAGTCGAAACAACCTGAAGGATATCCCCTCCTTCGACGACTGCAGAGAGCCCTGTGATCTGAACTGGCACAGATGGACCTGCTTCTTCGAGATTCTTCCCCTTGTAGTCCTTCAGTGTTCTCACTTTTCCATAGGCACCAGCACAGACGATATTATCTCACTTTCTGATGGTTCCTGTATTGATGAGGATCGTTGCGACAGATCCGAGCTTCTGATCGAGATGTGCTTCGATGACAGTAGCAACCGCTCCACGATCTGGATTGGCACGGAGCCCCAGCATCTCTGACTGCAGGAGGATCATATCGAGGAGATCCTCGATACCGAGTCCTGTATGGGCTGATACGGGAACAACGACTGTCGTCCCGCCCCACTCTTCTGGCTGGAGTCCTTGCTCTGCGAGCTGACCTCGGATGAGATCGAGATTTGCTCCCGGCTTATCCATCTTATTCACAGCGACGATAACAGGAACCTCAGCTGCTTTCGCATGATTGATTGACTCGATTGTTTGAGGCTTCATCCCTTCATCAGCTGCGATGACGATAACGGCGATATCAGTGAGTTTCGCTCCTCGAGCACGCATGATCGTGAAGGCTTCATGTCCAGGTGTATCGAGAAAGGTGATTTTTTTATCCCCCCGCTTTGTCTGATACGCGCCGATTTTTTGGGTAATCCCTCCTGCTTCACCGGATGCAACGGTAGTTTTTCTGATATAATCGAGAATCGATGTTTTTCCATGATCGACGTGTCCCATCACAGAGATGATCGGTGAACGTTCGATGAGTCGAGATGGTTCATCTTCGCTGATGAGGTCCTTGATATTTCCATCCATGAGATCAGAAACTGATGCATTTTCAGAGATTTCCTTGGTAACCGTGATTCCAAATGCTTCTCCGATAAGGAAACATGTATCGTAATCGATCGGCGCATTGAGATTCACGAGGACACCATTCTTCATCAGTTCACCGATAACCTTTGCAACCGGGACTCCGATCTTATCAGAAAATTCCTTTACTGAGATGACATCACGGATAGCAACCTCTTGGCCTGTACGATCGACGAGGACCTGCTTGATATCTTCGATAGCACGTTCCGCTCGCTTCTGTGCCTTATGCGAACGACGAAATCCATCATCATCAACTCATCCGATCGTCTTCACCGATCGTCTTTTTGCATCATCAGGAGAGTATTTTCCTTTGCCATCCTTGAATCCTTTTTTCGCGGTTCCATCCTTCGATGGTGTCGCATACCCGATATCACGCTGAAACATCGGCTTTACATCATCTCGTAGTCTTTTTTTATCAGGAGAAATTGGCTGCGTCGAAGGACGTCCATCATCACGCCTCTGCCCATTTCGAGATGGTTCACTCGGAACATGCATGACGGGACGGTTCTCGAGGACTTTGACTCTAGACTCAGCCTTTGCAAAAGTTATTTTCGGAAATCATGACTTTCTCTCATTTCCTTCCCGTGGCACTCAGGCATCACGGTTCATAACGGATCTCATGAGTCACTCGCTCGCATGTTCACGGGTGACGAGTCGAGCCTTTGGTGCTGAGTTCTCTGAGGTATGCACTTCAGAAGGGGTTTCTGCAGAGGGAAGAGGACTATTCTCATCTTCTTTTTCTTCTGGTTTTTTGACGACGACCTTGAGTTTGAGCTTTATAGGCTTTTTATCATCACTTCCCGACTGGGAAGTATTCTGGACTTGAGCATAGTAATCATCTTGTTGGGAAGGAGAAGTCATGGAAAATGGGTTATATATGAGTGCCTCTGGGTCATAAGCCCTCGAGCGATCTTTACGAGAAAAGGTCGTATTTTGACACTACAAAATACGAGCATTCGTAAAAACTCATACGAAAATGTGCGGAGATAGTATAGAAAAGTGGAGTTTTGTCAAAAAAGATGCAAAACAGCATCCAAAATTTGCAAAAAAAAAAAACGTGGTAACCTTTTTCTAATATTCCTAACACATATACCTATGCCTGAAGTTCAAAGATTGGAAACTCCCCCTGTCCTACCAGAATCATGCTCACAAGAAGAGTTACAAGAGCTTGAGGCAATTGGAACAAGTGGAATGCATGAAGTAGAGGATTACTTTTCTAAGAAAAATGCAAAAATACCCGACAAAACTTTCCAAGAAATAGTAAAAAAATTGATTTGAGGTTCTGTTGATACTCTAAGCTTAACTCTCTTCTTAACCTCTCAAAAAAAACGGGAAGACTTTCTGCGGAAAATGGATGATTGAAAAACAAAGCGAATTGAACAAGAGATTATTTCCTGAAAAGATATAAAACCGCTATTAATGGAGATGATTGGTATTGAGATTGCTATAAACACTCCTAGCGATATTGCTTTAGTGGAAATTGTTACGAAGTATGAGACTGGAAAAAGAAACATGACAGAAAATGAGTACAGTAACTACTTATTCTGAACAAAGTTACATGCAGATACTGTAGTACTATTTGATGGAGTAAAAACATCATTCCTTGAAGCACAAAAGATCTTGATTAAACAAGCAATAAAGACATGACTCGATGAACTAAAGTCAAAGTGCGAGACATAAAACCCTACCATCTCAGTAGGGGTATTTCTCAAATGGAACTTTTTGGAGCACTCCTTCAGCCTCCCCTGCGATCTTGATCGACTGACTCAGGAATCGATCATGTCACTCAAGTGTAATGTTCTCAGGAGGAGTGAATCGACTCATATTTCTGATAAACAGTCTCTTCTCGAGAGGTCGTTGCTGTCCAGCAAATATTTTCTCTGATATATCCATATGGAGGGATAAAATAGTATATATTGTTCCTATAATATACAAATAGAAGGAAAAATCAGAAAAATCCCCTTTCAAAAATGAGGGGGGATTTTCGATACTGTGAAAAGATTCCGGCATAAAGCCGGAATGCTGTATTTACAATGTATAAACCTAAGTAACACCATCTTTGTCATTCCGGGCGAAGTCCCGGAATCTAGATTCCTGCATTCGCAGGAATGACAGATACAATTTGTTAATCAAGTTAAAATACTATATAGTAAACTAACTTGTATTTCATTACTTTTTTGTCATTCGTCGTTTACGAGAATCTGTTCCAATTCTTCTTATAGATACAGATTCTCCTTCGGAGAATGACCAAGGAAAGGAAAAGAAATAATGATACGTAAGTGAATATATGTTAAGTCCAAACACATCCTTTCACTAAAATAGAAAAAGTGGGTATACTGAATTCGCTAAAAATATCAGTACTTAACCCACTTTTTCTATGCCA
>JAYUQR010000138.1:0-20662 GCA_043756665.1 Candidatus Altimarinota bacterium
TCTGGTACAAAAAGAGTGCCTAACGGCACTCTTCCAGAACCAATCAGTGTATTCCATTTCTCTAGAAATGTGAAACAATGTTGTTGGACATGACACCTACTCAATAAGAGAAGTGCCTTCAAGAGAGGCCTCGTAGAAAGGAAGGGGATAACTATAGGCATTTCGAGAAAAATCATCATCGATAAGCATAAAGTCATCTTCATCTCTATGATCCTGGGTAAAAAGATTCACCTGATTTTTCGGAAATATTGATTTCATTTTTGTATTGGATGAATTAGGAAAAACTCACTGTCTCTCATAACCGTTGTTTTCTCAGTGTTCGATATGCATCCCGAAGAGGGAATGATCTTTAGCATCGGCTTTATTAAGACCGAAATAGAGCCTTCCTATGTATAAAAATCGTTTTTGAGAAAAGATTAACGTGTTTTTGAGACACAAGGAGTATACCCCATTTCTGTATCAAAGATAAGAAAAAACCAAGACAAAATAGTGGGGAAAATCCAGAAGGGCAAATCCCCTTGCTATATGGAAAAAACTTGATACAATAGATAATCTCATCTCTTAAATCTACCAAAATGGAAAATGATGCTCCCATTAAAGGCCTAGAGGTTATGAATAATGCATGACAGATGCACACCGAGGATCTCCAGAGGAGATTCTCTCGTGATTACAAGGACTTTTTTAATACACATAATATGGTATTGAGCGCACCTGGAATATTGACTTGGTGAGCTGACATTTCGCATGGAGCAAGTGTTCTACGAATCAAGCAGAAAATCCCACTCAAATCCTATATTGGTGTGAATTTCAACACATCTTGAGCCGTTACTTTTGGAACAATATTCACCTATGATATTCTTTCGGATACTTTCCGGAAAAATCCATTCAAGACAGTCTTTCAACATGATATAAGCAGTGTGATCGCTTGTTTGGAGGCATATTTTTTAGGAAAGGGGTTCACATCAGGTATATCGATCGATTTTTTGAGTGAGGCACCGCCCGGTCATGGATTTGCATTTTCTTCTGTGGTCGCAGTTCTCCTCACCGTGATGGCTTCATGTATTGCTGGAGAAGTTGATGCAAAATCATTCAAGGCACAAGGATTATCTACAGAGTCTCCTTTGCTCGAATCACTCTTTCAGATGAGTCTCGAACTCTCACGATGCATTGCTGGAAATAATAGTATCGGGAGTGGGAGTAACTATACGATACTCCTCTCCGCAGTATCATCACCTACCATCATTCTCTGAGAAAAATACTCGAGTCATGGGGAAGGGAATGTCCCAATAACTGAACAAGGAATATCGGATGAATCGACTACACCGATCTATAAAAATACCCTCCTAAATTTTCTCGATATTTCCTCAACACCACATTGGGAAGTTCCACTTGATTATGGAATTATCTTTACGGGTCTCGAATATCGATTCGATGAGATCGATTCGAAGCGAAAAGAGATTTGGGAAGATGAAGAACATCTCGGAAAATTTATCCGAGAACGTATGGAAAATATCTCACAAACCCTATCTATACCTGAGCTCCGATCGAATATTCTCGACTTCTATCCAGACAGAGTACTCCCGAATACCATCGAAATGATGAATCTGACAATCCTCGAAGGATTCGATACCCTTATCCATAATCGATACAAAGATCGTTCAGCAGAGGTCTTTATCGGGTCAATGCAACAGATAGGTCTTTCGAGTTTTTCGTATCAAAAAGAGAATAAGCTTTTTTTCGCACTGCAACATACATTCCATCAGCTCCAACAATTCGATGATGAGATGATTGCATTTCTCCCATTTAACACTGGGAAAATCGGAGGGAGCCTCCTCTTCGTGATGAAAAAAGGAAAGAGTCAGATAACCTTACAAAAAGTCCTAGAGCATATGCGTGATGAAGGTCATATCGTCGCTCTCGATCATGCCTCCTGGAGAGATGGCACACTCTCGGATGGCGTGCAGATAGAGCAGTTCCTTCATGAGAAAATCTATTCGGAATATACTAAAGCTGGAGATATCCGATTCTCAGACTCACATGGGAACTCCTATTGTGGGGATTACCGGGCAATTCTCGAGAAAGAATCTGATATCATCCTCCTTGATACCATCGAAGGGACGATCCGAATACGAGGAGAGCGGCTCACATCGAAGGATATCCATTCACAGAATTCGACGATCGATATGCTCTCGATTCTCCTCGAGCATATGGGCGAGACTGTTTCGAACTCGAGACTCCCGCTCTCTACCTATTCTCAGAATAAGAACGAACTCCTCTCGAAGGTGGTTCTTCCGATCAAAAAGCTCTCGAAAAAATACTTCTGAACAGAGCTCTCACTCAGCTGTACTGGATGAGTCACGGAATACTTTCTGACCCTCGAAAAAGATAGTGATATCCGTATTGGGATTATCAGAATACTGAATGAGAATTAAGCTTTTCTTTCGATATTTTCGACTTCCCGTAGGATTGCAATCATGGTTGACTCGAAGAGTCTTCGATAGAGGATAATACAATCAATCCTCGCAGTCATCAAATAGATACGAACAGCTCAAATATATTTGCGAATGATGACTATAACCTTTTCTGTATTATGATGACCTTTCCTCCTCGATCGAATCATCGAAACGATATGTGTCATATGGTAGCATATATCCGGAGTCGCTGCAGTATGAATATCTGATGTTCGAGTCACGTGTATCATATATGCAAGATCTTCGATGATCTCATAATTATCAGAAGCTTCATGAGTTTTTAATACGAGCCATCGCTTCTGAATAGTAGGAATTCCTCACGTGGAGGAACGTTTCATTTGTGATATGTTGTGCATAAGCGAAGGGTAAGTTCCTAGGAAAGAAACAGAGCTTACAGAAAAAATACCATCAGGAAACGGACAAAATCAAGACAAAACAATCAAAAATATCTTTCCTCCAGAGTTTCCTATTACCACACATATATCTATACATGAGTCTGTCCAACTCTCCAAGCAACTTACCATCCAGTACAAAGCTATCTCCTATTGAAGCGGGGTATTCTCAATGACTCTCGTGGTATAAGCAATACTGTGATCTTCTCCCGGTAAGTCTGCATCGGTGAACCAAACAGACAGAAGAACGTACAAAAGCTCGAGTGAATGCCATCACATTATTCGAAGCCATCCTCAATGAGGTCGGACCTAAACAGGATCAGATTATGAAGATAGAGGCCTCTCTCCGATTGATCGATCTTTCCCCTAAGTGAGAAGAGGCGGCTGCAAGGTATTTCTATACAGCTGTCGAGCTGGCCCAACTGCATATATGACCTACATGGCATGAGCATGGCGTAGGAAAGATGCTATTTGCAATGTATGAAACGAATATCGTCTCAAAGAAAGAGAAGAAAAGTTTAGATCGTGAACTTGGTAGCGCTTCCATCCTGATTCGCAATGAGGTAGAGATTACGAAGATCGGTGCAGAAACGAAACGGAGGAAGCAAGAACGGATGGAGATCTGAACCGCTCCGATACAAGATGCACATATACCACTCACGGCTCAGCAAAATATAGAGAGACTCGAGTACCTCTTTGGTCCTGTACGTCTTGCTATCATCGCCGAATGAGATACGATCATAACGAGTCATCGGATAGCAGAATGAGGAGCCCTAACACTCTCCTCTTTCTTACCGAGCCACACGATTCAGGTACACCTCTTTGGTCGTGTTCGTACCTATCGATTCTTTATCGATCATGGGAGTTCAACTGGGAGACATGCATTCGAAAGTGATGAATCGATGCGGATAGTACACTCACTCATAGGAGCACATATCTCTGCACGGGAAGAGCTCTCAGGAATAGAGGCGACAGAACATGATAGCCAGTTTCGTGAGTATACTCGTACACCCTCACCTCCCAGCCATGATTATCGTCACTTCATAGATGAGGTACTCCGTCTCCAGACGATAAATAGAAAACTACACATACATAGCACCTCAGAGGAATACCTCCAGGCGATTGCGATATGTTGAGCGATTACCGCACATCATACAGAGAAGAGCACGTCTACAGCGGAGGAACTCTCCCAAAAGATCGATACTATTCTCTGAGGACATATATCTAGAGTCGTCTATAATATGGTCACTTCGATGTTAGTGGCTCAGCATGAGACGATGCATGGTACAGGGTATCCCTATGGTCTCATGCGATGAGAAATCTCTCTCGAAGGGAAGTTATATCGTGTAATCAGTGCGTATCAGACTCTTTGTTGGCAAAATCCTAGAAATCAGGAACAAGTAATACTAGGCCTCAGAAAGTGGAGTCGGTGAGGGAATCTCGACCCTGACATCGTCGATATTTTTATCGATAATATTGCCTCTATAGGGGTTCTGGAACCGCCATGAGAAACTAGTCCTATTACTCCCTATCGGATAGAACGTCTCACGCCATATCAGAAACGGTGGAAAGATGTCCTCAGCCTCATGGATGAGATCCTCTGAGGGTATACTACATTGCGAATAAATCAAAACCATCAAGCAGAAAGAAAGGAAATTCTCACCAATATTGCCACTACGACACATGATATCAGAAAAGTTGTAGCCGACATGGTACATATAATAATCAAACGTCATGAACTCACTCCCTCAGATATACCTGGATGACCTTCTGGAAATGATGGAGATACCCTCTCTCCTAAAGGGATAGAAGATGCAAAGAAGTATGCAAGACAACTGTACCGTCTCGCTTTCCAGATCTGTACGAGCCCGCTACCACGATCTGTGCATACAGCGCGAATCGCATGTCAGATGATTCATCAGTGTCTCTCTGGCTGTGTCTGTCCGCATATCCGTGTAGAACGAGTACTCACCAATATTGTGAAGGATCAGGAGATTCTCCTCCCAGCAACCCCCTTGGGTAAACTCGGACAAGTCGACCTTAAATGACTCATGGAATTCATCGTTCGTATCATCTCATCATCCTGAAAGTCAACACATCTCATATATACACATGCTGATATACTCAGGATGATCACTGATATCATAGAAAACCTCTACTCGCCGGATGGATTCTCGGCAACCAGGAGGCGTGCCGGCCATGATATTATCTATGAATTCCTGTTGCGAGGAGGTATCTTGGTTCCTTGGGACCGCATCTTCTCGACTGAGAACTGGAGAAATAGACTCTCGACACTCACCAAACTGGGTAAGAATGTTTTCGGAAAAGCTTTCCAGCCGCCGCAGGATTGAGTCAGTCTGATCATTCTGCATAATCGATTCTGCGACTATCTGGATGAGATGTACGAGAGCTTCCCTGAGAAGTGAGCACGATTTCTCGAACTATTATCGCAGGATACGGCTACTGCAGATCTCCCCGCCCTACTGAGAAAAGAGAAGTTCGGGAATGAGTAAGTTCCGAATCAGCTCTATCTGTTTTCTACTTTTTATCGTTAAGAGTTCATCCGCGGACCTCGTGAGAGTACATGGAAAAGTAAATATCTCAACCAAAAAATCCTTTTCAGGATGTAGAGTATTAGGCATTTTTGCAGGAATGGATTGGAGATCTGTACCCCCACCGATATTCGAACTTTCATAGAGAATTATCATAGAATAGAGGAAAAATACGAGAATACTTTTTAGTCTTTGAGCATTAATCTGAGTATTGGTTTATCATAAAAATAGTCAATTTTAGATACTAAAAATAGTATTGTTACTGTATTCCAGAGTATGAATCGAACAGTGCTACCACAGGGGTACTTATTTTTTGTCTTGGTTTTATCTTTGATCTTGAATATATTTTGATTATCCTTTCTATCTGATGAGGTATACCTCTATCTATATTTCTCAGAGTATTTACTACTATTAACCACCACACCTATGGTAACAGATGCAACAAAGACTCCGATAGCAGATGGTATTATATTATGAGCACAGGTAATTGCTGTTTGAGCAACACTCTATGCATTATTTAGTGGCAAAGAAAATACTCCAAAAGTAAAAGAATGGGCTAAGAATATGGAGCAGGAAATTGTAGAGAAAATTGATAAGGTCAAAGATATGACAGAACCCGTTCTTGCGAAAATTATAGATGAAGTGAAGGCAAAATATGAGCGTATGAAAGATGTTGACAAAGATGAACTCAAAAAAATGGTAGATACACTTCATGATCATTGGTCTGGATTTATTAAGGCAAAATAAGAAGCGTATACACTATAAAAACTCTCTTTTCAGAGAGTTTTTATATATTTCCTGGAGATCTGCACACTTAATAGTATTAGAACTTTCACTTATAACCTTGGCTCTAATAAGGAATAAAAATATCAAAAACCACCTCTCAGGGTGCTTTTTTATTGTGTATATTTCCGATCTGTATTATTTTTGGAGACACCACCCGGAGTCGAACCGGGCTACAAGGCTTTGCAGGCCTCTGCATAACCGATCTGCCATGGCGTCTTATGCTCGGGCATTATAGATATTTTTCGAGAAAAGCAAGGGATATTCCATGAGAATTCTTACTTACAACCAAAGGTCTTCAGAAGTGGAACATATATCGATGGATCCTTATCGAGAGAAAGTGAGAGGTGTATCAGGTAGACCTTCTTCCCACAGACATGGGATGTCTGTACGAATTTCATCCGTGGAGCACTCTGATTATATCTGGCCTCAAATATATAGATTCGGGAATTATCATCATCACTAAAAATAATATCGGTATCCTCTATTTTCGTATATTCGAGATAATTCCGACTCGTCTGGAGCTGGTTGAGTTCGCTATATTTTTTCGAGGTCATTGGGTTTTCGAGGGTATTGCCGAGTATGACGAGATTATTAGCAAATCCATATTTTGTATCTGGTGCGATATAAGCAAGCTCGATCGTTCATTTCTTTGGAGTTGGGAGATTGGTACTCTTCACTTCGGTCCAGGTTTTCGGTACTGATAGAGAAAATGATGCTCCATCATAGAGTATGGTATTCCCTGTCTGTTCAGTCTGAGTTCCGGGGAGGCTACAACCCGAAAGGAAGGGAAAGAGAAAAATGAGGAAAAAAAATCTCATGGGAAGTATTTATACGAAATAGGGAAAGAAGTGTGCAATGAGAACAATAGATCCGAAAAGAATCGCGAGTAACATTCCAAGGTATCGTAACCAGAGTTTATCTGGATAGTATATATTCTGGATATATTCGATGAGGGAGAACAGGAACCATGAGATCACTATAGCGAGTACTGAATAGAGGTGGAATGTGAGACTCGAGAGGATATTGAGAGTGATGAACCAAAATGAAAATCCTCATATAGTAAAGAGAAAAGCTGTATAATAGAGAAAGAGGAATACTACAAGTGTTCGCTTTGCAATTATGAGTTTTATCTCGAGGTATTCTTCATGGTTTTTTACGAGTCTTTCGCTGATGTCCTTGATTTTAACCATTTTTCCTTATAATATGGGAATATTATATCGAAAAATGTCACTCACACAAGCTCAAATCATACGACTACAAAAACTCACAGCACTGAAACGCGATGGAGATCTCGATATTTCTGGAGTACTGGATTCTTTCGATACACTCAAGGATGGGAAACTCACTCTCCCGGATATGATCACGAGAAGTGGCAAGGGAACACTCCTGCCCCGCCCGGATATCATCGTGGCATCCAGGATCTCTCGCGATGACCTCCTCAGGAATTCGCATCAGCGTATCGCATGACACCAGATCACCCTCACGAGCATCATGATCGGAGAGTAAAATTTCACTGAGATCACTCTCTTCTACTGTATTCCTTCTACCTTCTAGCAACTAGTCCTCTAGTATTCTTTCTATGAACTCTCGTATTGTCCTCATTTTCCTCTATGCCTTCACCCTCTCACTCGCTGTTCAGTATTTTTTCTTTCCGAAGACGGACACCACGAATCCCCTCATCACTCAGTGAATCATCCTCCAGGTTGATAAGGAGAATATCACGATCCCCAATATTCCAAAAATCGAGATGATCAATCACTTGACCGGATCACTCACACTCAATCCGTGTCTGGATATCTCGATCATGATCGACTCAAATCCTCTCACGGATATCGCGAAAGCAGCTCCTGATTTTTGTCATAAGATAGTTATACTTCCTGAAGAGAAGAAGCTCCTTCCATTTTCGACGCTCTACCGGGTTTTTGCTCAGGCACCTGGAAAATATATCATCACGGCCCGAACTCCCATAGGTGATCGTATCGTCACATTCAATCTAGGTCAACCTGGAACGATCTGGTCGACCCTCTTGAATCTCTTCTATGAACCGATCTATAACCTCTTCATAGCACTCATTACTTTCCTTCCTGGACACTCTCTCGGACTCGCCATCATCATCATCACACTTATCATCAGATTCATCCTCCTCGTACCACAGCACCATATGCTCATGAGTCAGAAAAAACTCCAAGTCATCCAACCAAAGATTAAGGAAATCCAGAAGAAGTATAAAGGTGATCAGGCAAAGCTCGGGATGGAAATGCTCGAACTCTATAAAAAAGAATGAGTGAATCCTATGGGATCATGCCTCCCACTCCTCATCCAGATGCCGATTCTCATAGGACTCTATTGGGTAATATCAGGAGCCAACGACCCTTCGAATTTCTACCATCTCTATAGTTTCTTTTCCGACTTTAATCCGCTCAGTATCAATTCAGAGTTCCTTACGCTCGATCTCCAACATATTGGCGGAGTCATAGGTCTTATATTTGCTCTTGTTCTCGGATTCATCCAGTGGGTACAAGCAAAACTCTCATTTTCCTATAATCCTCCAACCAAAAAAGATGATGCGACGAGTACCTCCATAGTTACCAAAAAAGATGGCAATGAAACTCCTGAATTCGCACTCGATCCTGCTATGATGCAGAAGATGATGCTCTATATGTTCCCAGTGATGATCGGCGTATCATCCTACTTCTTTCCCCTCGGTGTCGGACTCTATTGGTTTATCGGAACCATATTCGTTATCATCCAACAGTGGTATGTGAATATGATCTCTGCCAAGAAGAAAAAAGCATAATCACCATCAATGGAAAAGGAACTCATTTTTTCTCTCCTCGCACTCATCATCCTCGGTGTAAATACGGTAGTCTACTGGAAGGGGATTTTCCGCGGAGAGATCATTCCACACCCATTTACCCAGTTCATCTGGGTGATCGTCCTCGCTATCACCTCTATAGAACTCATCCAGCGAAATGAGCTCCTTGGGGCGATTCCGAGCATATTTCTCACGATCGATATATTTTGCGCACTCCTCGTGGGGATATATCTCTGGAAAAAAATAGTGATTAATTGGATGGATTATTTTTTCCTGATCTCGGGCATACTCCTCATCGCCTACTGGCAGTATGAACCAGAGTATAGATATGTACTCCTCGTGATGATCGGGATCGATGCTTGTGCCTATGCGGCGAGTTTTAAGAAAGCCTGGCTCCAGCCCCATACTGAGAACAGTCTCCCATACTTCATCTCCGTCGGGAACAATATATGTACCATCTTCGCGCTCTACGTCTGGAGTTTCGAGAATATGGGTATGGCAGCCTGGACAGCAGGAGTGAATTTCACTTTTGCGTGCTTCATACTCATGAGACAGAGGTATGCACAAAAACACTCATCACGTCTTGCAAAAAAACAAATCCATATATAATAATTCCATATTCCTTTTGATACATATTGCCATGACTACGATAACACTCTCTCATCCTGTACCAAAGTCATTTCCGACTACTTTTATTGACCTTGATCATCTTCGAGATGCGCTTTTTCAATACGATCTAGAATCGAGTATGGTACGCTCGAAGAATGCTCTTCCTGAGCGATTTACCAACCTATAGACTCCAATGAATATACGGAAAATCATCGAATTCGATGAAGCAGCGGAGTATATATTGAGCCGTTGACTTCTTTCTCAGTATAAAAAAGCAAAAACATATATCCTCTCAGGATACCTGGAAAGTGTTGATTTCAAGATCCGTCAACCAAAAAGCAAAGGAATATACCAATTCCGCATCAATCAAAAGTATCGTGGCTACTGCTATATCGAAAAGGATAATGAAACTCTCGTGATCTATAAAATATCAGATCATCAGGAATAATCCTTCTTGTTCACATTATTTCCTCTCTATTTTCCTTTCCTGTTCTGTCTCAATGCTATCTATTATCTACTATCTCCTATTTTCCTTTGACAATACGATCAGTTTTTATATAATCCCGCTACTTTTGGCGCAAGCCAGGTTTTTATATTGCTTTTAACTACTATTCACGATGCCGAACACAAAGTCAGCAAAAAAAGCACTCAAAGTGAGTGAAAAAAAACGCTCTCGCAATCGCCGCTATAGTTCCCTCACCAAGGAAACCGTAAAGGCACTGGAGGCCCTTCTCGCGAGTGAGAAAAAAGATATGGCGAAGATCACAGAAGCTCTTTCTGCTGTCTACTCTCGTATTGACACGCTCGAGAAAAAGAATATTATCCAGGCGAATACTGCAAATCGTAGAAAGTCTGCCTTTGCCAAGCTCGTAAAATCTATAACGACACCCTAATCCATGAATCGACCTTTCCCGCAGAAAAAAAACGAAAAACGGATCAACGAAGCGATTACTGCTCGTGAAGTCATCGTGATCACTGAAACGGGAGAATCTCTCGGGAAGATGTCACGAGATGAAGCACTCAGGAAAGCAGAGGAGCTCGATCTCGATCTCGTCGAAGTCGGATCTCAGGAATGAGTCGTGATGACGAAGGTGATTGATTATGGAAAATTCCTCTTCAAACAACAGAAGCAACAATCTCAGAATAAGGGACAATCGAAGAAAACAGAACTCAAAACGATGAAGCTCACGTACAAGATCGGTGATCATGATATCGAGGTTCGCAAGAATCAAGCGGAAGGTTGGGCCAAGGAAGGCCATCCCATGAAGATCATGCTCCAGTTGCGTGGACGAGAGAATCAATATGAAGATCTCGCTATCGCTAAGATCAATGAATTTATCGCATCACTCGAGTCTGTCTACAAAAAAGATCCTGCGAGTCGAGTCGTAAAACAAGGACATGCATTCAATATCACGCTCTATCCGAAAAAATAACTCTCCCGCCAATAATTAACCCATTCCCCCATGAAACTCAAGACCCACTCAGGTGCCAAAAAACGTGTAAAAATCACTGGAACAGGAAAATGCATCTTCGATAAAACGGCAAAACGTCACCTCCTCAAGGATAAGTCATCCAAGGCAAAAGGTCGAGATAAATACGGTCATGTCGCTCATGTATCGAATGAACTCGAATGCCTCCGAGCGCTTCCCTATGGAAGATAGATTCGCCCTTACAGTGGGAGGATTTCTGTCTTTTCACTTTTAACTATTCACTTTTAACTATAAGAATATGACTCGCGTAAAACGTGGTGTGATGACACACAAAAGACATAAAAACTGGATCGCACTCGCAAAAGGATATCGCCGTATGAATGGAAATGTCTACTCTCGTGTACGCAATGCCGTCATGAAGGCTGGACAGAACTCCTATATCGGTCGCAAGGCAAAGAAGAGAAACTTCCGCCGACTCTGGAATGTCCGTCTGAATAACGCTGTGCGTCCACTTGGGATGAACTATTCTACATTTATCCATGCGATGTATATCAAGCGTATTGGACTCAATCGTAAGGTTCTCTCGAATCTCGCTATCAGTAATCCGGAAGTCTTCGCGAAAGTCGTAGAGTTCGTAAAATAGTCTTCATAAATTCCCTTCTCGAGAAGGGAATTTATTTTGGGAATATATACCAACTCGTAAGCAGAAACATGCAGATTGCTCAGAATCGTAGCGTGAGTTTTGCTGAGTTTGGCATATATGAAGGTAGATCTGTATCTCTGCTATCGAGTGGAGTTACTCAGGTATTCATACATTGATTGTGTATAGTTTATAGATTTGTCAAATAATTCCTCTGAAACAAATTTACAAAGCACCGATAAAGCATAAGATCAGATTATGATAGCATACCTCCTCCAATCCGATACGAATCTCCTCATCTGGGCACGATGACTCATGTGACCAGATTATGCTCAGCTCATCCAGATCCTCGGTGAATCTGTCGTACTCTGGGTGGCATTTCTCCTCCTGACACTCTGGTTCATGGGCGTAGCAAAAAAAGATACTCGATATCGTATATGGGCGCTCGAGATATTCTTCGTGATTATCCTCACATTCATCATCCATGTGATCATCAATCTCGGGATTCCTCAGTGGAGGATATCCCCTCAACTCGTCGCTGGAGGGATCACACCACTGATCCCTCATCCGATCGATAACTCATTTCCCTCAGGGCACGCGCTTTTCGCTATGGCTACGCTGTTCGGACTATGGAACTCCTACAGGAAACGATGGATAATAGGAATCACGATCTTCTTCGGATTGATAACGGCTATTGCTCGAGTAATCGGTGGTGTCCACTATCCAGGTGATATCCTCGGAGGATGGGTATTTTGAGCTATTGGAGCCTATATAGCGCTCTTCATCATCGATACCACTCTATTTCGACTCTATCTTTTTCCAGGTATTGTGAGAATTGCGAGCTGGTTCCGACTCTAGTACTATTAGAGTTCAGTATTCTAGCCCCACGCTGCGGATAAAATTCCAACACCCAAAGACTCTAACATTCACTTCTCTTCATGATACTCCCTACATTCGCGGGCATCCTCTTACGTCATGGTTCATATTATCTCTTTTTGAAACGATCTGAAAAATCGAGGAACTGGCCACTTCATTGGACGATCCCTGGTGGAAAAATCGAACCTGGTGAAGATCCACTCGATTGTGCCATCCGCGAAACGAGTGAAGAAGTGGGCGTCACCATTAAGCGATCAGACCTCATAGAAACCATACAGGTGGACGCTCAGTATATAGATGGTGCAAAAACTGCATATATATTTCTCTTTGATACTTGGGGGGGTATGCCAGATAACCTCGAGCCAGGAATCCATGATGGTTTTGCATGGAAAGTATTTACAGATTTACCATTACCTATGATTCCCCATATTCGCCTATGAATCGAATGAATTCTAGAACATAAGAAAACTATCACCTATCATGCAATCTAAGCGAGAATTATACGTACGCGGGAAACTGCATTTTTCGAGAACGAAAGTGCTCTTGCAGGATGGTGAAAATGAATACTTCATTAAACCATTCTCCCTCGAGCGTGGATACCTCGAGTGAGACATGGTCGAAGCGAAAGTCATCCGTTCAAAGAGTGAATGATACCTCGCGGAAGGTCTCATCAAAAAACTCATCAGTCGAACTCGGATACCTGTTATAGGAACAATTACGAGTATTCAGGGTCGGAAAATGCAGGCAGATATATTTCAAGAATATGGGAATATCGGTCGTATTATGCTTTTTTCTGGAGAAGGAAAGGAATCTCTCGATGATGTCGTGGAGCTCGTCTATGAAAGCGTAAAAAAAATATGGGTAATCAAGGATATCCTCGGAAAATCAAGCGATCCAAAAATCGACGAGATGCTTCTCTTTCGCAAGGAATGAGTTCGAGTAAAATTTAGCGAAACAGTCATCGAAGAAGCCGAGAAGATCTCAAGAGGATTACTCGAAAATTCTACAGTGAAATCTCTCATTCCCTCATATATCACCCATAATCTCGATCCGAAATATTTCGATCCCGGAATACCAGAATACTTTCCCTCTATTCTTTCGAAAGTTGCCAGTACTGATGTAGGAAAACAGACGACACTACGAACTGATTTCCGTAAGGGTTTCACGATGACGATAGATGGCGCGGATGCGAAGGACCTCGATGATGCCATCAGTATAGCTCGCTATCGGGATGGATCATATCTCCTCGCGGTCCATATCGCGGATGTCGCAGAGTACGTGCGAGAGTGAAGCGCCCTCGACCATGAGGCCATCGAAAGGACGACAAGTATCTATACACCTGGGCAGGTCATCCCCATGCTTCCAGAAAAGCTCTCGAACGACCTCTGTAGTCTCCATCCTGGGGAACCGAAACTCACCCTCTCGATCCTCATGAAAGTCGATCAGAAAGGAAATGTACTCGGTACCTTCATGACTGAAGGCGTGATAGAGAGTCGAAAGCGGGGAATATATGAGGAGATAGAAGAGAATGGTGAATGGTGAATGATGAATGATGAATGAAATCTGGATATCGGAGGGTTTGGAATTGATCAAAAACCGTGAAATGGGGGTTCGGGGGGCGAAACTGTTTGAGCGAAGAAAAAAACAGGTAATAAATGAGCGGAGCGAGGAGGAGCGAGTTTTTTGCCCCCCGAAGCTTTTGATACTTTTGGCTCCAAAAGTATGGAAATGATCTCGTGAATAGTACAGAATGACTCTGAGTGATTGGATTACTTATCAAGTGTGGAATGACGGAATTTAAAAATTCCATTCCTCGAAGATTTTTTTTCACTCTTTCATATTCTCGAGAAGCGGAGAAAAAAAGAGGGGAAAATCATTTTCGAATCCTGAGAACCGACTTTTTCCTTCGACTCAGATGGTCAGATCATCGACATACAGAAGCGTGAACGAGGTGCATCGCACATGATGATCGAGGAATTCATGGTGCTCACGAATGAGGAGGTCGCAAAGTGGTGTACGAAGTATTCTCTCCCATTTCTTTCGCGTATCCATCATCTCCCTCCAGAAGCCAATGCAAAGATCATCCGTGAGATCGTCGGGCTCGCGTCGGTACATGAGACGATCCATCCCTCTCATATACGTTCCTATCTCGACACGCTCTCGACGACCGAGAGCCTCTATCGACTCTCTCGGCTCCTCCTCCCGAAGATGGCGAAGGCATTTTATAGTGACACATCCCATATGCACTTCGGACTTGCCCTCGAGTACTATGCTCACTTCACGTCTCCGATACGTCGCTACCCTGACCTCCAAGTCCACCGTATCATAAAGGAAGAGCTCCATAAATCACTCGACAAAACCCGGAAGGACCACTATCGTCATATCCTCAAAAAAATTGCCAAAAAATGCAGTGATGGTGAGGTTCGAGCTACCGATATCGAGCGTGCCGTCGATGCGATCATCATCTGTCGATATATGACAGACAAGGTTGGTGAGACATTCGAGGGGCGTATCAGTGGACTCACTGAATGGGCTATCTTCGTCGAGCTCGAGAATGGTGTCGAAGTGACCGTCTATCAGCCAAGGGGGTGAGTCCGATCGATCATCGATCCAGTTACGGGTACACTCTCTCGAGGGAATAGGGTCATCTATACGATCGGCGATCCTCTGCGAGTGAAGGTCATCGGAATCAATACGGTGGAAAAACGGGTGGAGGGGGAGATTCTAATATAGAAATAATTTTTCCAAGCAAGTAAGTAAGAGGAATGAGAAAAGGAGGGAATATTTGTATATATTCTCGAAATATGCTAGGATAGAGAAGATATAATACAGATAGATATGCCTGCCTTCCCACTCAAAGCTTCTGATACTCAATCTGAAAAAGTAAAACCTGTTGATCCAATCAGGGATTTTGTACTGAATCCTGCGAATGAACTTGTACTTAGGGATGCCCTACAAGTTGTAAGCGCTGGTAAAATAAAGAATGTTGTAAATGCTTATGGTGCTACTACTATATTGAGTCCTAATGAGGTAAGGGAGTTATTTGATAAATGAGTAAGTTCAAAGGATCCCTATGCTTTTGCTTCTACGCAAGCATGAATACTCAGACTACCAGAAGAGCTCAGAAATGCTTTTGTACTCTATAGTAACGTAGTCAATAATCCTAATATCCCCGCATGAACTCGATCATTTATAACAAAAGCCCTCAGTGACATAAATGATGCAAGTCTCATGGAGAGCGTGGAAATTGCTATGGTATGATTCTCTGAAGGTGATAGAAGTAGAGTGATCAGTGCACTCGAGCTCATTCGCTCGACCAAACGTCGATCGGACTTAGAACTTGCCGTATATGTGGCTTTAGAGAAGAATGATCTCGCTTGAGCCACGAGGACGGCGACGAGCTTTCCTTCGAATACTCCCGAAGATGTACAAGTGATAAATGACGCCCTCTGAAAAATAGAAGAGAAAAAATTGATCAATATCTTCTCTGAATTTACTAGAACATTCGCAAAAACTCCTCGCGATTATGATGTCTGCTTCGAAGTACTCGGAAAATTCACGGGCTCCGCTTCTCCACTCGCACTTCCACTTTCCATATCACTCGCAGCATCAGTATGAGCTGAGGAGATCAATACGAATATATACCGGATATGCCGATATGTATGACTCTCGAATCGTCGACCTACGATACTCGCTGAGATTGGAAGGCTTCGTATACGTCCTGATGTAGAAAATGTCAGTCATACGAAGAAATATACTGAACTGAAAGACTTCGTAAATGAGAACTATGATAGACTCGAGATCGTATTCGTATTCTGAGAGATTGATACATTTCGAAAGACTTTCGATCAGCCATATGCGACGGTTAGAGCATCGATCGATGCTCTTCCAGGAAATACAGACGACGAGGTCGATTTCCGAGAGAGGATATTTCGAGAGTACACTCTCTATTTGCAACAGCGAGATCCACCGACATATCAGCGACAGATCGCTGAGCCTCTCGTCGCCCAAGCTCGTGAAAATCAGAGGAATGCATTCCGTCCCGCTCCGATCCTTCCCAAAAATAGAGAGGTATTTCGCTATCTTCATGGAAGATTCGAGCTCGTATTCAAGCCACTTCTCACAACATTCGAACAAGATAGTATACTCGGAGAGACGATGGAAGAATTCTTAAAAGTAGAAAGAGCTCCTGATGGATCTGTAATATCGAGTAGACAAACTCCATATGTCCAGAGAATTCGTGAACTCGAAAAACAGAGAGATCTGACAGAGATAGAAAGAGAATACCTCAAAACGATAGAGTATATCTCCCTCTTCAATCCCTATCTCGTCGCTCTTGCCAATGCCGATCAAGCGATAGTAGGAGAACTCCTCCATCATCACTTCGATAGCCTGAGTACTGATACGATCGAATCTCTCAAAGATGGTCAGTATGTACCAGCTATAGTTGTATGAACCTGACCAAGTGGTGCCACAGCTCTCTGAGAAATCGGGAGGAATAATGCAGAGCTTCTCAGTCAAATACTCGTCATAGATGATGCGAAATACCCTGGCGGACCATTCGCCATACCAAACGGTCGTGCATGGGAACTCAATAGTGCCAACAGACGATGAAAAGCTGGATATACTCTTCCTGAGAAGCCTGCGAACACCACTACTGAACTTCAGACAGTACGAGCATATGGAGCGAGTGCAGGCAGGAGATATCCTGGTGAACGTGAATCATGAAGTGATATCAGACAAGGATCTATAAATACTACGGTGGATTGGCTCGCTACTCCTGATGATATATCAGATGCTCGATATCCGAACAACCAAGATGAAGCCCTGATAATCCAGATGCAAGTTGCCCTACTCACTCAGAGGCTCGCACTCAGAACACGAGTTATAAGTATAGAACCAAATAGAGACATGAGTAAACAATGAGATAAAATAGTGACTCTCGAAATACCAGCTCAGTGAGGATGACGAAAAACTGTCAGAATTTATACTGATGCTTGTATGTGAAATTTCTGACTCTGAAGGCGAAACTACGGATTCAAACTCGAAGGAAGTCGCGCAGAGAAGATCATAGAAGCTAAAAGCGGGGAAGAAAATACTTCATTCCCACGACTTTCTACCACACTGGAAGCATTCGGAGCATTTGCAGATAAGACGATCGAGAAGCAATCTCCAGGAAAGACACTCATCATATATGGAAATGGGAACTCCTGTGATACTCTTTTAGAATATATAGGGAATCTCTTCGAATGATGAAACAAGGCGGTGAGGAGTGTGGAAAAAATATACGTCGTTACTACTGGAGATTTTAGTAAGAGACCTCGATATAGAAAACTCATTGATCTTTTCGCAAGAAATGGAAAAGAAAACCTCGTAGAAGTAGTACGAGCGAAAGTCTGAGATGTCGGACTAGAAACAACTTGAGTAAATAAAGATTCTAAACTGAATGTATATGATCAGAATAAGAATATCATTACCGCACAATGAAAACCGATACAAGCTGATTCAGTCATCGCTGCCACTGGTTTCACACCAGAACTCAATAGTATATTTAAAGCCTACCTGAAGCCCTGAGAGAGTTTTGCCGATACGAAAGGAGAAACTGGAACATCACTCCTGTCTCCGATCGTACTCCCCACAAACCCTGATGTAGCTGTATGAGAGTACCTTACAGCAGATCCAAATATCATCTTCCTCGGTACCAGCTCGAATCCGAGATTTAATCAGGCGAAATTTGTGCAGTTACCAGATCTCCCTCGAAATGCACTCCTTCGAAATGGTGCAGAAAATGCAGTCGCAATAGGATTTCGAGCTCCTGATACACAAGCAGCGATCAATATATGGCTCGCTCAAAGAGAGATAACACTATCAAGGGAGAGATCACCAAGTCCTTATATCTATACTCTTGATGGGATCACTGGAACGACCGAACCCATACAAATCCAGAAATCAGTAAAAAAATGATACAAGCTCCCGAGTGATATTAATCGATATAAATTTCTCCTTTCCACTCTTATAAACTACGAGTTCGGGAAGTGAAGATATGAGATAAAAATCCCAAACATACAAGACGCGGGACTCAGTTTTATAATATCTCAAAATCCTCAAGGTATAATAGTGCTTGATTTTTCAGCACCTATTCCTGCAAATTTCAGAAAAAAGATCGAGGAAATATTTCAAATGGAAGATATACAAGCATACATATATGCCGAATTCAAGGCACTTCGTGGACAAGAGAAGAAACTGAAAACGCAACTATTTTTCAAAAACTGAAAACTCAATCTTAAGGAAAGTTATACAGAATCATGAGTATAAAGATTAGTTGATATATCTAATCTTCACCTCCTTCCTCCTACTCGTCCATCCCGCGACGATTTCCCATTTTTCACCTGTTTCTCGTTCGAGAAAGTCGAGGAGTTCAGCATTTGCCTTCCCATCTTCAGGAACCGCCTTGAGACGGATCTTCAGCGTACCATCATCCATAGCCGATGTATTCGGTTCGTCGGGCTCTGGGGATGACCTTAATCCGATAGTGATGTTGATCGAGAGGGAACGGGAACATAGGCGAGGAGGATAATGAGAGGAATAAGTGGTGAGATAACAACCACATTCAGAGAGAAGAATACTATTGCGAGGATGATCGACTCGTGAGCAGTGCGACTGATACGATTCCATCTATTTCGGATAATATGTACGATCCCGACAAAGAATATAATTCCATAGGAATAAAGGATATCGATGAGGATATTGTGTGACGAGTCGATCGCGGAACCCGCTGGAAAATAGGCGTTGATGAGGTCCGAACGAGGTGAGAAACTGAAATACCCTATAATACTATCTGGACCGTATCCGAACAAGATCCCCCATGAATTGCTCAGAAATGCTCGCAAGACCTCGATCATGAGCACTCATCGACTCATGAGTGAGAGGAGCTTCTCAGGAGGGATGAGGAAGTAGAGAAGAGATCAGGAAAGTACGATACAGAGTGAGAGGTAGAGTATCGGATACTGGGATTTTTTCATGAAAAGATAGACTCAATATACAATCATGATCGAGATACCGATAAAACTCTGTGTCGTGAGTATCCCAAGGATGAGTAGTAGTAGGAGACTGTATCGTTCTGGTTTCCGGATGAGTGTGATGAGTGGCAGAAGCATGACGAGGTATCCTGCGACATAGTTCGGATTTCCGAGTGTGCTATTGGCTCGTCCACCTTCCCATGAGGTTTCGATAAGTCGCATCGGGAAGAATGAATAGAGCTTCATATATTCGAGAACCGCAAAACATGCGACGATGGAGGCAGTGATGAGGGAAATTCTGAGAATCCGATCATATTCTCTCTTTTCGAGAAGTGTCGCAATACCAAAAAGGAATACTAACCCTGTGAAAAAATAATACCCATGATGTTTTTCGTGACTTCCCCAGAGGAAATCTGGGTCCATCCCTCACCCTCGAAACAGTTGCACGAGGAGGGGAAAAATGAGAATCAGAAAAAAGAAACTATATTGGATTTTTGTGATCTTCATGAGCTTCTCGTATCGAAAAAAAAGAGTCTCTATCACGGCAATGATGATGAGAATACAAAAAAGATACACCTTCACTCGTTCGAAAGAACTCCCTTCCATAAAAAATATACCAAATGATGAGAATATATGAGAAAAGAAGAGTGGGATGAGTGCGACGATGAGCGAAAGTACGTACATAATAATTGTCATTCCTGCGCAGAAGGTGAATTCTCACGAAGTGGAAAGAGAAGCTCCCCTGGGGGATGCAGGAATCTTCATGATCAAAAGTGTACTCCTTCACGGCTGAAATTCAAGTACAGAATATTTTTTGTATTTTTTTCATATTTCGATACATTTCTCTCATGCAATATAAGGTTTTCGGCTGCAAGACGAATAAATACTTCGCGGAAAAATGGCTCGTCCATCCATATCTATCAGACAAGAATGGGTATTTTATCGCGTCCTGTGTCGTCACAGACAAAGCGAAAGCAAAATGGGTCAAGCATGCACAAAGAAAACTCCCAGAACTCAAAGATGGAGAGAAACTCTATCTCTCTGGCTGTGGCAATATCCGAAATGGCGTGGT
>JAYUQR010000139.1:0-7148 GCA_043756665.1 Candidatus Altimarinota bacterium
TCCTCATATCCACGCTCGATATATTCGACATTCGTGATCGTGGTCTCACCGCGAGCGATCATCGCTGCGAGGATCATCGTCACTCCGGCGCGAAGATCCCAACTCGAGACAGTCGATCCCTTCAGGAATGTTTTTCCGAAAATCAGTGCTTCATGCGGGTTCATGATGGCAATATGTCCCTTCATCTTCTCGATCTCGATGAGCCAGTTGAGCCGACCCTCGAAGAGGACTTCATGAATACGTGATATCCCATCGGCCTGTGTGAGGAGGAGTGCGAAGGGAGACTGGAGATCAGTGGGGAATCCTGGATAGATATTGGTTTGGAAATTCGTACAACGCAGACTCGAACGAGAATTGTAGACAGTGATGATATCTCGTTCTCGATCGAGAGAAAAACGAACTCAGGCATCCTCACACTTTCCGAGGAATGCTGTGAGGTCTCAGATTCGTGCATGCTCGATCTTCACTTGCGGTTCTGCCGTGAGTGCTCCGAGGATGACGAAAGTTCCACTCTCGATATAGTCGGCTATCACCCTTGCACTCGCTTCTTTCGGTGCATCTATGATCCCCTCGATGATGATAGAGTGATCGTAGGTGATCTCGATACTCACACCGATACTTCGCAAAAAATCGATCAGACAGATCACATGTGGTTCGATCGCCCCCAGTTCGATCGTCGTCTTTCCTTTTCGAAATGCTGCCATCATGAGGATATTCTCAGTCGCCGTGACAGCGAAATTTCCCCTGATAGTAATATTTTTTCCATGATCTTCTCACTGGAATGCGATATTTTCCCCTTCACCCATATTCTCATATCCGTAGAGTGAAAAAGCTTTTAGGTGCTCATCGATCGGTCGTTTTCCGATATTACAACCACCAGGATAGGGAATCTCGAGTCCACCGAAACGTTTGAGAAGGGCTGGAAACAGAAATATTCCGACACGAATCTTTTTGATTTTTTCACGGTTCAGTGTATTGATATTCATTGATCGAGTGTCCATCGTCAGTGTTCCATCTTCACAGAAGTCTACCGTGATCCCGAGAGATTCGATGATAGAGAGAAATGTCAGAACATCACCAATATGTGGTACATTGGTGAGAGTGAAATGTTCGAAAAAGAGTCCACAAGCGATAAGTGGGAGAGCTGCATTCTTGGATCCAGATATTTTCACAGTTCCAGAGAGGGATTGTGGTCAGGAGATTTTGAGCATTTTTTGAAAGAGTCTAGTACTGGATAAAAAAATTGGATCTATTCTATGGATTCATCTGAGACATGCAATTCGATTCTCTAAAAATTCATAATACGTACATATATGGTTCTATAAATGAGCATATTAGAGTTCCTTGACCCGATAACCGATTCATCGAATCGTCTCGATCTCGAAAGAAGTGCCTATTTTTTTACGGAGATTTTTGATATGGGTATCGATCGTTCGATCATAGAGGTACTGATTGTAACCGATGATATCTTTCATGAGAGACTCGCGCTTGATAACTCATTTATTATTTTTCATGAAGTATTCGAGGAGAGCGAATTCTGTTTTTGTGAGCTTCATCTCAGTTCCATCCACTGTCGCTATATGCGTTTTCCCATCGAGATATATATTTCCGAGGTGGATTCATTTTCCATTGATTTTCTGTTCCTTTCGTCCTTCTGATCGCTTCAGAAGTGTATGTATACGGGCAACGAGTTCACGAGGTGAAAATGGCTTTGAGACATAATCATCAGCACCGAGCTCGAGAAGAGACACTTTATCATCTTCACTTTCACGTGCTGAGAGTATGATGATCGGTACTACACTGATAGAGCGGATCTCACGACAGACTTCGATCCCATTTTTTCCTGGGAGATTGATATCGAGGACGATAAGGTTTGGTTTGTACTCCCTGAAAATAGAAAGTGCATCACTCCCATTTTTGCAGACTCGTACTTCGAATCCTGATTGTTCGAGATACATGGTGAGGGGGGTGACGATGCCTTCGTCGTCTTCTATGAGGAGGAGTTGATTCATATCAGTGAGATTATGGTGGTTATTCTATATCCAAATAGAAAAAAATCAACTCTGAGTCAGAATGACGAGGCTCTATTGTGCAAGGAATTTTCCTTTCATTTTCGTCATTTTCCTGCTAATATACAGTCATAAATCAGATTTGATTTCCGAGAAAGTTCCCTATAATCTCCACACATTTTTTACACAGTAGTTCATCTCATTATGCTCAATCAATTCACCGAAGAATACAAAAATATCATGCTCGCGGCTGAAAACCGAGCAAAACAATTCGGATATAGTGAAATCCTCCCTGAAGATGTTGTCATCCAGATTGCACACATTCAAGAGGGGAACATGTATGATCTCTTTTCGAGCTTTTGACTCAATGATAAGATCGTGATCGATATCTTGTCTCGTCCTCCATTCGTCCATCAGGATGGTATCAGAGATGGTGCATATATCGGTATATCTCAGCGAGTAAAGGATCTCATTATCATGAGTATGAAAGTTGCAGCGAGTTTCCAGAAATCTCAGGCAAGCGTCGAGGATTTTATCTTGGCGATTTTTCGGATACAAACAGAGAATTGGTTCTACCAATTTCTCGACTTTATCGGGATATCTCCGAAGGATTTCGAGAATCAACTCATCGAGATCAATAAGCTCATCGCACTCTCATGAACTCAGGAAAAATGAGCTCCTGAAAATGGGATATTTGGCCCGATCGATGATATCGTGAAGTTACTCGAAGAGAGTATGTGACAGGCTAATACGAACAGTAATGGTTCGAAAAATGCACAAAATCCATTTTCACACAATAAACCTCAGGAGAATAAAGACTCAAAGACTCCGGCGCTTGATTTTTTCGGGATGGACCTCACAGCAAGTGCTCGAAATGGAAAAATCGACCCTATCATCGGACGTGATATCGAGATAGAACGACTGATTAGTATCCTCAATAGAAAGACAAAAAATAATCCATGTCTTGTCGGAGATCCTGGGGTTGGGAAGACGGCCGTTGTAGAAGGACTTGCTCTGCGTATTGCGGAGGGAAAAGTTCCATTTGCCATGCAGAACAAACGTGTCGTCTCGATCGATATGTCTATGATGGTTGCTGGGACAAAATATCGTTGAGAATTCGAGGGACGACTGAAACAAGTGATCGATGAGGCTTCGAAACATGAAAATGAGATCATCCTCTTCATCGATGAGATCCATACGATTATTGGTGCAGGGGGCGCTGAAGGGACACTCGATGCAGCGAATATCCTGAAACCCGCTATGGCTCGTGGTCAGATCTGTCTTATCGGTGCAACGACACTCTCGGAATACCAGAAATATATCGAGAAAGATACCGCCCTCGAACGCAGGTTCCAGAAGATCGATGTTCCAGAACCAGACTTCGATACAGCAATGGCTGTGATCTCGGGACTGAGGAGCACTTTCGAAGAGTTTCATAATCTCATCATCGATGATGGTGCTGTCGAAGATGCCGTGGCGCTTTCGATGCGATATATCACAGAGCGTTTCCTTCCAGATAAAGCGATCGATCTTATCGATGAGGCATGCAGTGCGAAGAGTATGACCTATAATTTCGATACCTCAGAGGTCGAGGAGATCAAAGAATCGATGCAAGTTCTCCAGAAAGAAATCGAGTCCTTCCTCATCTCTCAGCAGTATCAGAAGGCTCTTGCGAAGCGAAAAGAGCTCGAAAAACTCACAGAAGAAGTCCAGGAAAAAAAGAAAAAACGAGTAATACCACGCAAAAATCGACTCCATATCACGGCATCCGATATCCAGAGAGTGATCCACCAGATGTCGGGTGTTCCCCTGAAAAATCTCGAAAAAGAAGATCTCTCGAAACTCAGATGACTCTCAGCTACTCTCAAAAAAAGAATCATCGGTCAAGATGATGCGATCGAGTCGATCGTGAGCTCGCTCAAACGTTCTCGTGTCGGGATATCGAACCCAAATCGCCCGATCTGATCATTTCTCTTTCTCGGTCCCACGGGAGTCGGAAAGACAGAGCTCGTGAAGGTGCTTGCCGAAGAGTTTTTCTGAGATACAAAAGCCCTCATAAAGATCGATATGAGTGAATATCAGGATAAATCAAGTGCCTCGAAACTCATCGGGACAACAGCTGGGTATATAGGGTATGAAGAAGGATGACTCCTCACGGAAAAGGTCCGAAGGAAACCGTATTCGATCGTCCTCCTCGATGAGATCGAAAAGTGAAATTTCGATATATTCAACCTCCTCCTCCAGATCCTCGAGGATGGTTCTATCTCAGATGGGAAGTGACGACTCGTGAACTTCAAAAATACGATCGTCATCATGACATCCAATATCGGATCTGAAGAATTCAATAATGAAGCAGCAAAAATAGGATTTTCGACGACGGAGAGTGATGAGGCACAGATTATTACCGAATATGCCCAGATTCGAGAAAGGGTGCTGAAACAACTTCCTGATTTTTTCGCTCCAGAATTTCTCAATCGTATCGATAAAACCATCGTATTCTCACCGCTTGATAAAAAAATCCTCAAGTCCATCATACTCCTCCAGCTGGATGAGCTCGTGATTCGCCTGAAGGGAATCGGACTCACACTGACTTATGATACCAAGGCTGTCATGTATGTCCTCTCGAAAACCTATAATCCTGAGTATGGGGCTCGTCCAGTACGACGATATATCCAGGATAGCATCGAGGATGAGATCGCAGATGTGCTCGTCGATAAGAAATCAAAAAAGACAGTTCACCTTACAGCCATTAAGGGGGAGCTCAAATTCACTTGGAACTAGTATTGAATCTATTTTGTATTCATATGTGGTAGCGATAAATACACATGAAAAGTATATTAAAAATAATATTTGACATTATAAAATAATTAGTATTATGTGATGAATTACTCATTACACATACTTTTATGTTTAAGCATATTATCCTCTCACTCGTGCTCTTTATAGGTCTTTCTTTCTCTTATGAGATCAGTTTCGCAGAAATCACCGAGACAGTTATCGTCACGAACTGTGATGGAACAAGAGTCTCTCGCACAGAGGCCGGAATTCTCATAGTGACACATGGAGAGACAAGCATCCCGGGATGTGTCGGAGGATCCAAGCTAGCATCACCATCGATAGATACACAGACGAATATCGAACAAACGACTACAGTAACGAATTGTAGTGGAATGAGGGTGACACGTACGGGAGCAAAGATAGTCATTACCCGCGTTGCAAGGAATCTCGAAAACTGCATCATGACCAATACCGATGAATCAGATCGTACAAATCTCGATAAATATAACTCAGAGAGAGGTCCTGCCCTCGATATCCGATCGACAGATATCGTGCAATATCGAACGCTCCAGATGAAAAATAAATGAATCCGCTATGTCGATCCGACGAGAAGTGTGAAGATGCGAGCAGGGGAGAGTATATTCACTCGAGTGAAGTCCTATCTGATAAAAAACGATGCCGTTCTCGTTACTGGAAAAGAGGAATGATGGGTGCGCTCGATCGGGACAACGGTAAGTGCACCTGATCAGCGATCGAATGAGATCGTCTCCGATACGACCGGGAAAGCCGATGGATATATCGCGAGTGGATACCTCAGAGATCCGAATGTGAGTGATCTCGTCCGTATCGAACAGGCTGATCAGGCTTACTGGAGCGATATCGCCCATGTGCAGGTGGCTCACCTCGTGAATGTTCGTGCTCACCCATGGTATACTTCTCGAATTGTTACCACCCTCTCGAATCAGACGGGACTCTATATCATCTCGACTGTAGATAATTGGTCAGAAGTCATCTCGGATGATCGTACACTCCATGGGTATATCCGTTCCGACTACCTCAGGGTAGATCATGCACAGCGAGTGGATCGATAATTTTCTATAGCTTCTCCATATCCCCTCCATCTGGAAAGGGGATATTATTTGCTTTTTTCAGGACTCTAGGATATGATATGACTATACTAATTATCCACTATGTCTGCAAAGATCGATGAACTCTATATTTTCGATGGATTTTCGAAGGAAGAGATTACCTACTTTCTCCTCATGAGTCAGACCCAGCATAGGAAAAAATGAGAACGGGTCCTCACGATCGGAGATATATCGAACGGGTGTGCCTACTATATCAATAGTGGAAAGGTCCGTATCCTCCAGTGAGGAGAGGAGATAGCGATTATCTGACCAGGATCATTTTTCTGAGAGATTGCCCTCATCACAGATGAACCTCGAACAGCTACGGTCGAGATTCTCGAAGATGTAGAGCTCCAGGTATTTCTCAAGGATGACTTCCTCACACTCGTGAAGCAATCGGCTCATGGGAAACAGATCCGAGAGGAGATCATGCGGAGGATCAAGGAACGGGTAAAAACAAAAAATTAGTGTAGAGTGATTATCAGGGAAGCCCCTGATTTTTTTCTCTATAAAATATATTGCATAATAATAAATATGTGTTAAAGTATATATGTCTTATTTCCTAACCAATACAAATATGACACACATAAAAACTTCCCAAAGAAAGGGAAAGGCTTCTCTCGCGGCACTCACAGTAAGTACTCAGAATTCAGTCATTATACCTTCCTCGTCTGGTATGCTGTCTACTTCATATGACCTCGCAAAAGAAGGACGCGGCTTTGCAGTAACAGATACTTCATATGACCTCGCAAAAGAAGGAGTTGGCTTTGCTATGGTAGATCCAGCTTTTGATATCGCTAAAGAAGTGGGAAGTTGAAGTTTTGCTTAATAAATAAATCATCTAATAAATAGGACACTCCTCAGGTGTCCTATTTTATTTCCATTATTTTAGGCTGAGGCCTTACTGAGACTGGTGGTATTGATGTTCAATTTGTAGAATTCAATGCTGATCCAAAATTAATATCTTTAACAGTACCATTCGGCTTATGGACCATTTGCAGGAACCAGAATAATTTATAGCCAAGGAGTGAATATAAGTCTCATCATGGGGTACAATTCATCGGCATTCAGTCAAGTACAATAGTATTATCCTTACAGCGACGACTATTTATTGCGTGCCAAAGAATAAGTGGTATCGCTTTTGGGGCTTTTCCCATGTCTTGCTTTCATTCATGCCTTTCCCATTCAGCTACGGTATTTTCGCTTAGTTCTGTGAATCTTTTTTCTCCTGTAA
>JAYUQR010000140.1:0-2685 GCA_043756665.1 Candidatus Altimarinota bacterium
TCAAATCAATACAAAAGCTGGTTACCCTCGTAAAACTAACCTAAGTGCAGTAGACCTCGTCTCATACCAACGTGAAGAAAAGGTATGACATCTAAAATCCCCTCACAGGCTATAAAAATTTTTTCCAGCCAACGTAACGTGAAGGGGATTTTTTTATGCTTTGTTTCTCGGATCTTTTGATAGAGCCTCATCATTGCATCGTCAAATGTGAGGAGAGTGGCATCATTTCGAAGGGCAATATAGGTCAAGACAATATCAATATAGGAAAGATTCTTATCGATCGATTTCCAAAAATACACCTCGCTCGTCATATCTGCATCTGTCAAAATGAATCGATTATCTGAAAGTATAAAATCTGCAAATTCATTTGCACGATCTTTCGAATGTTTATAGGTCAATACTGTAATGGTCTCAGCAAAAACAATATAGGGAACGACGACTCGTGTGTCTATTTCTCATATGAGAGTTTTTGCCTTTTCATGATTCTTGTCGTCATCTAGGAAACATGCACAAAAAACACTTGAGTCAATGATGAATATATGAGGGTTTTTTTAAAAATAGGCAGAGATATCATATTCAGAAATATCTTGTTTTGGATTCTTCGATTTTTCACTTCGAAGAAGTCGTGCATTGATAGCGTCGATTCGTTCCTTTTTTGTAGAAACCTTTGGAAAAGATATAAACTTTGTCCAATAAATCGTGGATGTTGTATCTATTTCCTGATTTTTAATGGGGTTCATATTCTTGAAATTATGTACTGATTATATCTCGTTTCGATAAAATGCAAAAAATCTTTTCAAGCCAACGGAACGTGAAGGGGATTTTTTTATGCCTAAAAGTCCTGATGATCTGAAATCATATAGACTACAAGAATATTTTTTCAGTTTTCGTTCCTGAGCTTTCAGAAGGCTCGATATTTCTGATTGATCCGAAACTGATATATTCACTCACTCTTTGGTTTCCTGAGTTTGAAGTCATATTTCTGAGCATGCCCACCGATAAACATGGACCTTGCTTTCTTGTATTGGTCGAGAATTTGTCTCGATAGGAGGTATTCTCGCACAGACTCATCCCCCTCGAAGATAGCGTGGAGAGGGAGCATGATCTAGATGCTTATGAAATCTGAAATCGGTTTTCTGGCAACTCTCTCAGCTCATTCATCGAGCTCTCGTTCGAAATTCCATTGCGTAAAGAACTGAGCACATTCATCCATACTTTGGAAGTGAGTTTTCGGAAACTTTATTGATGTATCTATAGTTATAGTTGTCATATTTGGATTATATCTCGTTTCGATAAAATGCAAAAATATTTTTAGACCAACGTAACATTAAGTGAGATATTCTAAGATTTAGAATTCTTATCCATTTTTGAATATGCCCAATAAAAAATCATAGATATAATCAGTATGACTCAGTGTAATATAGGGTAAAAAAACACTACCTGAATCCCACACCAATCATAACAACTATAAAAAATATCATAGAATATATTTGTTAGATAAATTCAGTAAAAGAGCGTTATAACAACTATAAAATAATATAAAAGCCTTAAAAAAGAACGTGCATAAAAGCTCATCATAATGATAAGTATAGACGAATATATTACCATAAAAGATTCACTTCATCATAATCCTATTGAGTATCAAAGTTTACTCCTTTCCGCTTGAGTGGTACTTATTGCAATGATACACTCAATCAATAATAAAAGAAGTGAAATGATTATGTAAATTTTGTAGGTTTTTCAGAATTTATTCTGAAAAAATAATCAAATCTTAAGAAATAAATTTTTCATATGATGTTTTAGAATTTATAAAATCATAATATACAAGATACTTTCATAGTTACCCCCCAAACTTAAACAACATCACATCCCCATCCGCTACGATATATTCCTTCCCTTCCATTCGGACCTTTCCCTTCTCACGTGCTCCTGACCATCCTCCATATTCGACGAGATCCTTCCAGTTCACGGTTTCGGCCTTGATGAATTTCTTCTGGAAATCCGTATGGATCACTCCTGCAGCAACGGGAGCAGTATCTCCCTGATGGATCGTCCAGGCTCGCACCTCGATCTCGCCCGCGGTGAAGTAGTACTGGAGTCCGAGGAGATCATAGCAGGTTCGGATGATCGCATCCATCGGATTAAAATCGATCCCCATATCGGCGAGGAACATCTTTTTGTCTTCTTCTGAGAATTCGAGCATATCCATCTCGATCTTCGCACTTACGGGAAGGACGGGGATCTGGGAGTCAGTGATCCCAGTGATCGTTCGGAGTTCGGAGAATTCCCCTCCTCAATGATTAGGGGTGAGCGGATTATTTTCCACACCCCTCCCTGCCTCCCCTAACTTAGGGGAGGAGTGGAAGAAATCCTCAGTTACATTCACGGCATAGATGAATGGCTTATTCGTGAGGAGGTGGAGGTCGGTGATAGCGAGTTTTTCCTCATCGGTCATTTCCAGAGTACTTGCGATTTTTCCTTCCTCCAGGTAGGACTTGAGCCTGTTATAGATATCTTCACGAGATTTTGCTTCCTTATCCCCAGCTCTAACTTTTTTCTGATTGTCACCGATGCGCTTCTCGAGAGTCTCGAGGTCAGCAAATATGAGTTCGAGATTGATAATCTCGATATCGCGCTTGGGATCGACTGAGCCACTTACATGGTGGACATTCGAGTCGTCGAAAG
>JAYUQR010000141.1:0-2646 GCA_043756665.1 Candidatus Altimarinota bacterium
CAGGCACAAGCAGATGAATGGCACGCAAAACTCGTCGAAAAAGCAGCAGAACAGGATGATGTACTAATGGAGAAATTCTTCGATGCTGGTACACTCTCAGAAGATGAGATCAAGCAGGGAATCCGAAAATGAGTCATCTCAGACGCACTCTACCCCCTCATGTGTGGTTCTGCCCTCATGAACAAGGGAGTCCAGCTCGTCCTCGATGCGGTCGTCGATTTTCTCCCTTCACCACTCGATATCAATGAAGGTACTATCACCGGAACTGATCCTGATGATGACGAAGTGAAGATTACTCTGAAACAGGATCCAAGCGAATCACTCGGAGCTATTGCATTTAAGATCATGACTGATCCATTTGTGGGACGTATCACATTCGTTCGTGTCTATGCAGGAACGCTCCGATCTGGATCATATGTCCTGAACTCTGTATCAGGAGAACGTGAACGTATCGGTCGACTCCTCCAGATGCATGCGAATAATCGTACAGAAATCGAGGAAATCCCAGCAGGAAATATCGGAGCCGTTATAGGCCTCAAGGATACAAAAACGGGAGATACCCTCTGTGATGAGAATAAGCCGCTCGTTCTCGAACGAATGGTCTTCCCAGAGCCCGTTATATCGATCTCTGTCGAACCCAAGACCAAGGCTGATCAGGAAAAAATGGGAATGGCGCTCAATAAACTCGCTGAAGAGGATCCATCATTTCGTGTCAGTTCGAATCCTGAAACCGGTCAGACGATCATGGCAGGGATGGGAGAACTCCACCTCGAAATCCTCGTCGATCGCATGAAGCGTGAGTTCAAGGTCGAGGCGAATGTCGGTGCTCCACAGGTTGCCTACCGTGAGACGATCAATCAAGCCGTTGTCGATGAACGTGGAGTCCATAAGAAACAATCAGGAGGTCGAGGTCAGTTCGGTGATGTGACTATCACCTTCGAACCGATCACTCCCGAGATGCGTGCTGCTGATCCAGAAGGACTCAAGAGCGAAACAGTCTTCGTCAATAAGATCGTCGGATGAGTTGTTCCTCGTGAATTTATCCCTGGAGTCGAGAAGGGCCTCCTCACGGCCTACACTCGAGGTATTATCGCTGGGTATCCGATCGTCGATGTGAAGGCTACTCTCACATTCGGTTCATACCATGATGTCGACTCGAATGAGCTCGCCTTCCGTATGGCAGCTATCAAGGCATTTCGACAGGCTTCGAAAAAGGCTCGTCCAGTCCTCCTCGAACCGATCATGCTCGTCGAAGTGAATACTCCAGAAGAATATATGGGTGATGTTCTGGGAAATCTCAATAGCAAACGTGGTCAGATCATCGAGATGACCGAGCGAGGTATGGCGAAGATCATCCGAGCGCATGTCCCACTCTCTGAAATGTTCGGTTACTCGACAGATCTCCGTTCCTCATCTCAGGGACGCGCAACCTATGTCATGGAATTCGCTCACTATGCCCATGTCCCGAACAATATCACCGAGAAAATTCGAGCTGAACGCGGAGTGAAGTTCGAAGAAGACGAAGACGAGTAAAACGAGTGTTTGTCCGAGAGTGCGAAGCACGATCGAATACAAAATCTTCGTCCCGAACACGAGGCATAGCCGAGTGGAGGGATCTATCTATCTGCTATCAGGAAAAAATCCTCCTCAAAAAAATATCAGGGAGGGTTTTTTGTTCGAATATTTGACAGAACTCTCCTCTATGTGCTATCCTTGCTACAGTTTACTTCTCACTCATTTTTCTATGAAAAAAATATTTCTCTTTATTTTGGCACTCATTCTGAGTTTCATTACCTTCCTCAACCTCTTTGCCATGCACGAATCATCAAAAGTCATGACTGATTCCTCTCCAGTATCTGTCGATTCGCGATCACCAATGCCATCAGAACCATCATCTATAGCGACAGGCACTACATCATCAGTAGACGTTAAGGATGATATGTCTGTAACAGTTACCCCTGATGCGTCGCTCTCGAAGGATGTGGAGAATGGAGTCACCCCAGGGATCGCGACAGAGAAACCGATGGTACCATCAAGGTGTGGAGTCAATAATCAAGATGTCGACTGTGCTCAGCTGGAATGAGCTGTCGTAAGTGTAGCAAAGAGTGGGCTCTGGATCATGCTCCTATTCATCGTCCTTGGTCTCATCGGTGGGATATTCTGGCTCGTTATGCTCATCCATGCAATCTCGAAGCCTATTCAGAATAAAGTCCTCTGGATTCTCATCATATTTTTTCTCAATCTTCTCGGAGCAATCATCTACTACTTCGTCATCAAGAGAAATTATATTCCCACTACTATCCCAAGTGGAACCGATCCGATAAATTCTCTCAATATGGGTGTTGCCTCTGCACCTGTTGCCTCTGCACCTGTTGCTCCTGCTCCTGCTCCTGCTCCTGTTGCTCCTGCTCCTGCTCCTGCTCCTGCTCCTGTTGCTCCAGGAACGACAGTGAATCCTCCTCTGGCATAATAAAACTTAATATTTCGACTTAATCCCCAGAAAAATTGGGGTTTTTTCTTGCTTTTTCTCATTTTTCGATACAATCATCTCATGAAATTGGTGCCAAACACATCGTTCATCGAACACTAAAAGAGGCCTTTACTGACCTCTTTTTTTGTTTTTCTACTTCCGTTATTTCAATCCGC
>JAYUQR010000142.1:0-20210 GCA_043756665.1 Candidatus Altimarinota bacterium
GAACCTCTCACGGATGCGATGATACGAGAACTCTCAGAAGAGCTCAATATTTCTCATGCTCAATTATATGTATCACACACGCAACAAAGTAAGAGTAAAGAAGATACAAAAGTGTATTTCAATGCCTATTTTGAGATAGATTTCTTCGATGGAGCGATCAAGAATCAAGAACCCGATAAATGTTCTGAACTCATTTTTCTTTCGCTTGATGAACTCAAGGATCAGAAAGTTGTCCCCTACGTCCACCATGCACTTGATTGCATCAGAGATGGAAAAATCTTCTCTGAGATTCGATGGAGCAATACTCATGATTCATAGTTTAAGTAGTTTATAATTTTTTCTTTATGCGTATCTACCTCATCATCCTCTCGCTTACTCTTATCGGTTTCTCGAGTGCCCTCTATCTCTCCATCCATGCCTACCAGTATTGGAATGGGGCCGATGCAACTGCTCTGCAAAATATGCCCTGTGACCTCTCGAGTACATTTTCGTGTAGTGGCATCCTCGAGAATCCTCGTGCGATTATTTTCTCGATCGGTGAATTCCAGGTCGCATTCCCAATGATCGCTCTCGTGGTCTATCCGATCCTTTTCCAACTCGCACTCGTAGGGTATATCACCCGAAAGATTATCTTTTCGAAAATTATAACAGTCATGGCAATCGGAGGTATAGCATTCAATGGATATGTGATATCTCAGGAAATCATCGTGTGAGTCTTTTGTCCACTTTGTGCAATGTGTACGGTCATAATCATCACGATCGCTATCCTCGGAGGACTCATATGGCGAGAGTGATCGAAGGGATGAGGAGATCAGAAATAGCCTACTTATTCTGTCTTTCCGTGCTTATCACGGTAGTTAGTACACCACTTGTGGGTGAATTCATGATTCAGGAACCGAGATTCCGTATCAAGTCCGGAATGACAGAGAAAGAATACTATTCCTCCTACTGCTCTATCTGTTTTACCTCTTCTACCTCTTCTACCATATGCCTCTCTGACCTCTTCTTATCGTGATCGCAGCCGCTCTTTGGGCCGTCGACTGACTTCTCAGACGCTCGCTCTATGGACTTCCTCCATCGACACTCATTTTTTTCGAACATGTTCTCGGATTCCTCCTCATCTTCCCTTTTGCCTATAGAGCTTGGCGGAATATGACGCTCACTCCGAGAGAGAAAAGCGCGATATTCACCGTCTCATTTCTCTCTGGAGTCATCGGGACACTTCTCTTCACGATGGCACTCGGAGCCGTTGGATTTATCCCGTTCTCTGTCGCGATCCTGATACAAAAGTTCCAACCAATTTTTGCCATAGGACTCGCGATGATTCTCGGGAAAGAAAAAATTCCGAAACTTTCCTACCTCTTTATCGGACTCGCGTTGATTGCTGGATATTTCGTTACCTTCCCTCATGGTGTCACGACGACACCAGATGGACAGAAACAGATCCTCGCAGCACTCTACGCCCTCGGTGCCGCTGCTGCATGGGGTACATCGACCAATTTTTCGAAATACCTCCTGAATAATCATCATCCTGAGGTGATCACGATGCTCCGATTCGCTCTCACGACCTGTATCATTGCCGTGTGACTCATCCTGATTCCCGAGTGGAGAACGAGCTTCCGAGTACCGACGCAGACTGAGTGGATGTACCTCGGATTTATTGCTGGTTCGACGGGACTCGTCGCGATGTATATCTATTATCGTGGACTCCGATCGACTCCCGTGCATGTCTCAGCCATTCTCGAGCTCACCTGGCCGATTATCGCTGTAGCGATTGATTATTTCTATAACCATCAGTCATTCACTCTGAGTCAGTTCATCTCGATGGTTGTACTCATATGTTCCATGTATATGGTGAGTCTGCTCAGTCGTGGGAAAAAATCCGATGAGATAGAGCTCCACAGTACGATCACTCCATAAAAATTTTGCACAAACAGAAAAATCACTATAATACAGAGTATAAATCTCTCACAACCTCCCATGGTCGCACAACTTGGTACGAGCACATCTCTTCTCTTCTCAGCCTTCTTGTAATAGATTGTATGTCATTCCTGCGTATGCAGGAATCTTACTCCTCGCAAGAAGCGGGGAGTTTTTTTATCTATTTCTCATATGAAATCACTTCTCACACTCATCTTGATCGCTTCCCTTGCATTTCCGATAATCGACCTTTCTGCAGCGACGAAGTATTCACTCGGAAAGAAGTGAGGATGTTATACCCTCGTGAAATCCAAAAAGACAGGAAAATCCTACAAGAAATATGTGGATATAAAATTCTGCAAAAAGAAATAGCTGACAGTGTACACTCTCATTCAAAAAACTCCATAAAATGTCTAAAATATTTCTCTACATCGAATTTAAGAACTCTTCACAATACCGATCCATACAGTTTGCAGATCTCGCTGTCGGCATCCATAGGCGAGAATAGGCAAACAAAAACCCCGCTGTATGTGCTTCTCAGAGTGAGTCCAAGACTTCTCTCCACACCACATTTCGGGGATCTGTATGGAACTAGTATATCAGAAAAATACAAAAATCAAAATTTTTTAATCGCAAGTTTTATTCTAATAAAGTAAGATAAAAAGCACTATAAATCCATCGTATAAATTATATATTGCGATCATTGTACACATAAAGTGAATAAAAATTGCATTTTAATCTTTAATTTTTCCCCATGAAATTCTTCCTCGTCATCATTACCATCACTTTCCTATCAGCCTGTTCTTTAACTGGGAGTCCTCCAGAATCACAGAGGGTCCATGCACTCGAAATACAGATAGCGAGTCTGAGTGGAGAGATTGCCACACTTCGAGAAGATATGAATCTCCTGAAACTCTGAGGTGTACCTGGAGTTGCAACTCCGACAGGAAATGGTCTCTATCCAGAGTGAACCAGTTTCGCGGAAGGGAGCTATGATGAATGTATGAAACAAGCCGGAAACGACTTTATCAGTGCGGGAAATGCGAAATGTAGAGAATCTGGATTCTCCGAAACAGATATCACATGAGGAAAATGTACGATCAGCAAAAAGATCATCGAAGAGCTCAATACTATGCGGAGTGGTGCTGAGTGAAACTGTAAGAATCTCTATAATCCATAATTATCCACTATGAAATCTCTCGCCCTCGTCCTCATCCCCTTCCTTTTGCTCTCATCATGTAATTAGAACCCATGAAGAACTACGAAAAATGGCATCTCGTCAAATCTAAAATAGAATCTCTGGAAAAGTCGGAGCTCTTTCGAGAAAGAGGGGTATGGTGGTGCTCGCTCGGAGAGAATATCGGGTTCGAGCAAGATGGCAAAAATGAGCAATTCGAGAGACCAGTACTCATACTGAAGAAGTTCAGTCATGATGTATTCCTTGGTATCCCGATGACCTCGACTCAGAAAGAACATCCATATTACTTTGCATACAAACTCCATGATACTGAATGATCGTTTATCCTCTCTCAAGTAAGGCTCTTGAGCTCCAAAAGACTCCAGAGAAAAATATCCGTAATTGGACGCGGTCTCTTCGGACAAATCAAATCGCAATATATAAAAATCCTCTCATAAAAAGCGAAAGCCCTACTTTCGTAGGGCAATCTCGAGTGCCGTGTGGCAATTTTGTACCTCTAGTATATCAGAAATCTCCAAAAATCAAAATTTTTTTCCTGTTCCTGTAATCCTGTGCTCTGCGAAGGATCTGCTCCTTCATTTATAATTTATCATTTATAATTATGTCTCACATCACCCTCCTCCTCATCCCACTCCTCTTCTTCATGACGTCGTGTACGATCGACTGGAATGATGAATTCAAAGAAAAAGAAAAATGCTATTCATATAAAGAAAGGTTTGAGAAAAATACTTGATATGTTGCATGAGAAATTTTTTACAGTAAAAAATTAGATACATGTTTGGTGAAATATTATTACAATGGTGTGCATTTCATATACAATATTCTTTCAAATAAATCTATAAAAGATGCTCTAGATCCCTCTCAGTGTTTATCCGCATGAACTGAATACCAAGCAAACTGTAAAAAAGACTTTGATATTTTCGAAAAAGAAATTAAAGAACTTAAATGAGAATAATTATTTACTAATAAATTTATGCAACTTCATTCATTAATTAACAGCTTCTGACTTATCACTGATATAATTTGAGCAATTTTACTGTTTAAATACTGACTTCCTGAAGAAATATCTAGATCTGGCTCTAGTTATCTTATTTGTGAACAAAATAATCCAGATGAAATAAAAAAGGCAAAAAAATATGATTTTTATGGAAAAATTTGATTATGACTACTCATTCTTTGATTTATACTCCAGCTCATAAGTAATTTTATACCTAACTAATAACCCTTCCCACCTATGTCTCTCCCTCTCTCTACTCACCGCCACTCTCTCTCCCACATCAGGGCTCAGACATAAAGAGGTCATCCTGAACTTGTTTCAGGATCTTCCATATATGTTCCAAGAAATCAGAAGATTCCGAAATAAATTCGGAATGACTCTATTGAAGGTGATTCCATTTTTTCTAGCATATGAACCCTTGATATATCTACATCACGACCAATAAACCCTGATGAATACTCTATATCTGAGTCACTTCTGAACTCATTCGAAGAATCTCAGAACACAGACAAGTCATCGACGAAAAATGTTTTACTGCCAAGTATAACCGCAAGAAACTCGTATACTATGAAACCTTTGCTGATATAGAAACCGCTATAAAACGAGAAAAACAGATCAAGAACTGGCATCGTGAATGGAAAATCAATCTTATCGAATCTACGAATCCAAATTGGAAAGACCTTTACGAGGAAATAATACAATAAATTGAAGACCCTGAAACAAGTTCAGGGTGACAGAAAACAAATGATATAGTCATTCTGAATTTACTTCAGAATCTTCCAAAAAAATTGAAGATGCCGAAACAATACTGAAACAAGTTCAGCACAAGGTTAGGCATGATAGAAACCAATAATACTATAACCTTTTACTTTTAACTTCTCACTTTTAATTACCTTATGTCATCTCTCATCACTACAAAGCGCCACTCCCTCTCCCACATCATAGTCCTATAATCTCACTATACATATGCACACTCATATAGCAGAATTCGACATCTGGAACGCACAAAAAAAGATACTGAATACGAGAAAACTCTACAAGACAACGAAGGATGGAAAAAAGATCCCAAAAACTCCCATAAAAGAAGGAGAGATTTGGTGGTGCAAGCTCGGTATCAATATATGAGATGAGATATATGGAAAATGAATAGAATACACCCGTCCTGTAGTCATCATCAAGAAAATTTCTGGATATGCGTGTATCGTGATACCTGCAACTGCTGAGTTAAAAGTCGGCACTTGGTTTTATCCCCTGAATATTGACAATAAAAAAAGTTTTCTTATCTTACCTCAGATTCGTCTAGTGAGTACAGCACGATTCGAAAATAAAATCGAAGAGCTATCTGCAGAAGAGCTCCAAAAAATAAAAAAATCCGCAGGAGAATTCTACGGATTTATTTAATATTCTCTCTCTTTTTGCAAAGAGAGCATCGGGTTACCCCAAAATGTAGATATAGTATATCCAATATCTCCTCATAATCAAAACTTTTATTTCTCTCATTTTTCTCTATTATGAAAACTATAAAATCCCTCATCACGCTTCTCATCCCCATGATCCTCCTCTCATCGTGTACGATCGACTGGAATGATGAAAAAGATAAGAAAATTGCGGAACTCGAAAAGCAAGTACAAGATGACACTTTTAAGAAAAAACAAGAATGCGCATCGTATATTAACAGAATTGAAGAAGAAAATGAAAAAAATCAGAAGCTCTTGAGTACTAATTGAGACTTTTATAGCTCAACTCTTGATGAAATATTTTATAGCAAGAAATATTCTACATGTATTGCTATTGGTAGATTAAATTGGATTATGATAGGAGAAAATTGATCAGATCCAATAAAAGAAAGTAAACGTACCCTACTTAATATACTCTCAAATGAATTAGATAGTTACGATATGCTCGATAATGAGTCTATGAAAGTATTCGCCGAAGCTGTATCTGAATTTAAATCAAACTAATTTTAATAATTTCTTCTCTTATGTCTCTTCTCTCAACTCGCCGCCACTCCCTCTCCCACATCATGGCCCAGGCCACTCGTATGGTCATGGGACCCACAGCTCGTCTCGCCATCGGACCTGATATCGATACTGGCTGGTACTATGATATCGACTTCGGTGATACTCCTCTCGAGGAGTCGAAGCTCAAAGAGATCGAGAAAAAGATGCGATCCATCGTCCGCGAAGGACAGGAATTTCGTCAATTCTCACTCTCCATCGCAGATGCAAAAATCTTTGTTTCAGGACTCGGTGAGACCTACAAGCTCGAGATGATCACTGATCTTGAGGCGAAGTGAGAAACGACGATTTCTTTTTTCGCCAACATCGGGAAGTTCCAGAATCCCGCATATGCGAGTTTTGCATTTCTCGAGAACCCGATGACGGTAGCAGTTGTGGAAAATGAAACAATCAGTGTTCCCGTCATCCTGAACAAAGTGAAGGATCCAGGAATGACAGGTACTCTGGATTCTTCGCAAGCTCAGAATGACGGACACCAAGATTCCAACACTCCAACACTCCAACACTCCAACTTCGACTTCCGCACTTCCACTTTCATCGATATGTGTCAGTGACCTCATGTCGAGTTCACGAACTTGATCCCAGAGGATTCATTCAAGCTCGATAAACTCGCAGGTGCCTACTGGCGAGGGGATTCGAAGAATCGCCAACTCACTCGTATCTACGGACTCGCCTTCGAAAGTAAAACAGAACTCGATGCCTATGAGACGATGATGGAAGAGGCGAAAAAACGAGATCATCGAATCATCTGAGAGAAGATGCAACTCTTCACCTTCGATGATGAGATCGGTCCTGGACTTCCCCTCTGGTTGCCTGCTGGATCCATCATCGTGGAAGAGATCGAGAAATTTGCCAAGGAACAAGAAGAACTGCATGGATATTCCCGTGTCCGTTCTCCTCATATCGCGAAGGAGCAACTCTATCTTCGTTCTGGTCACTTACCTTACTATGCTGAGAGCATGTTTCCTCCGATGGAAATGGATGGAGAGAAATATTATCTCAAGGCGATGAACTGTCCACATCATCACAAAATGTTCTGAGCGCATCCGAAGTCATATCGTGATCTCCCAGTACGATATGCCGAGTATGGTCACTGTTATCGATACGAGGACTCAGGAAGCCTCTTCGGACTCATGCGAGTACGATCACTGTGTATGAACGATGCCCATATCTACTGTACCGAAGTGCAATTTGAGGCCGAATTCCTCGATGTGATCGAAATGTATAAATTCTACTTCAAAATATTCGGAATAGACCGCATGCAATTCCGTCTCTCGAAACACTCGAAAGAGTGACTCGGAAAGAAATATGTTGATAATGAGCGTCTCTGGATCGAAACAGAAGATAAAGTTCGCCAAGTTCTTTTAAAAACTGGAGTTCCTTTCGTCGAGGCCGAGAATGAGGCTGCATTCTATGGTCCGAAGATCGATGTACAGATATGGAGTGCGATCGGACGGGAATTCACCCTCGCGACGAATCAGCTCGACTTCGCTGTTCCAGCTCGATTCGATCTGACCTATACTGATCGTGATGGGAAAGAGAAAACTCCCCTCTGTATCCACCGTGCACCACTCTCGACGCATGAACGATTTATCGGATTTCTCATCGAGCATTTTGGCGGAGCCTTTCCGCTCTGGCTCGCACCAGAACAGGTCCGTATCATCCCTGTCGGTGAATCATTCATTCCCTATGCTGATGCGGTATATCAGGAACTCCGGAAATCCGGTATCCGTGTGAAGCTCGATGATTCCTCAGACTCTCTCGGGAAAAAGATACGAAATGCAGAAACTGATCATACGAACTATATTCTCGTCGTGGGAGAACAAGAGATGAAATCGTCGAGCCTCGCTGTCCGCAACTATAAGACCAAAGCACAATCAACTGAGTATATCGATGATTTCGTGGCTCGTATCCAGAAAGAGATCGAAAATAAAACTCTCTAATTCGATAGATTCTCATCTTTCCACTTACCAATAGGATTCCCATGTTGATCTAAGATTTGTCACGGAATTACTTCCTTCCAGTTACCCTGACTGATTTCTCGAGCTCATACCTGAACAACTCCGCCGAACATATTTGGGCGAGAATGACCAGGCTGGATCATACTGAGATCATTCACTCAGACTGCAAATCAGGATAATTTCATACGTCTCAATATCATTGCAATAAGTGCCTGTGTTCATTTGCTTGGATGCTGCATGATGATTTTTCCATCTTGATAGAGATCTGTTGTACCAGAAGGCGCAAGGAGAAATATTCGTGATCAGTTATCAGACTTACAGTTAATAATTCGTTGTAGCTCTATCAAGAATCTCTCTCGGATTTCTAGTATGCCAATATATCCGATTTCTGCCTTCGGAGTATCTGGAGATGTCTTGAGTACATTTGAGAAATGCAATATAGCCGCAAGAGTGAATTTCCCATGAGTGATAGCTGGTCATACTATGGTATAAATGTGATCTTTTGGAATACCAAATATTCGATGGAGACAGTGAGCAATGAGCGGGAGATTGAACCATGTAGCATGGTTAGAGAGAATGAGGATATCTTTTCATTCTTTTATCTTAGATTTCAGCACACTATACAATACCTCATATACCTGATCCATATTTTTCACGAACCAACGAAAAATCAGAGCATCTGGAATCTGGGAAAACGCACTATCAAAAATATCTACTCCTGAGAGAGGAATCATCATATCTGGCACATTCTCATAGAGGACCTGAGCCTCAGTATCGATTCGGAGATCCTTCTCGGTAGTTCATTTTTTCAGAAGAACTTGCGTCATCCATGGAACATGGTACCCCGGAATAAACTGATTACAGTTTCGGAGTTCACTCTCTATACGAAATGATATCATGCGAACAATTTCCCCGATAGTTCTTCATGGAGGAAGTACCTCTTTTCATTTCTGGAGAGATCTGAGTCGTGCAATTTCTGTACCAACCAGAGGGGATATCCGGAGTGCAAGTTCTGAGAATTGTTCAGGTTTCATAGAATTTTTCTAATTCTATATATTTCAATCAATAGTCAATCAGAAATATATTTTTCTATGAGTCAATATCGCTCATCAGTATGAGATTCTCATTTTCGAGGAGGATTTTCGCGGGACATACTTCCCATGAGGTACTCTTATTTTTGAATGCTGCAAAGACTTCTTGCTTTCCTCGCATGAATGCTACGAAAACGTATGGGATCAGTCGTATCATCTGTGGTCAGACTGTGATACGATGCGGTGGAGGCTTCGGTGAGTCAGTGATTTCGAGATAACCGTATTCGAGTGAGTATATGAGTGGATGATATGGAAAGAGTGAAGCGATATGTCCATCAGGACCCACTCAGAAGAAGGCTATATCGATTTGGGGAACAACTTGAGAATAAGTATTTACTAGGGGCTGCTGGCATTTCTGTCATTCCGTATGTATTACGGAATCTAACGTTCCTGGATTCTGGATTCCTGCCTCTCGCCCTTCATAGCTGTACTGTTTCGAAGAATAGATCGCAGGATTAACAGGGCTCGATTTCTCGACTTCTTTATCACTCCGTTCGAAATGACAAAAGGAGGAAATTCCGATAATCTGCTCTTCAGAAATACTTCTCTCCTCCACGAGTTTTGTGAGGAATTTTTTCCTCAGTTGTCCCTCATTCGATTCTGGGTGATCGATAGGAACTATCCGTTCATCGAGGAAACAGAATCTGATTTTCCCTCGAATATGTTCAGGTATATCTCCGAAGTATTCTCAGATACAATGGTAAAAGATATCGAGTGATGTTCATCCAGATAGGCCTATATACACAACCTCTTGTCATCAGAGGATGTCGAGAGTTGCACAGAATTCATTCCAGAAAAACTGAACGAGATCTGCATGTGATGTTGTGATCGAGTTTTTCATATTATTTTGTATCGAGATCATACCATGTTCAGAGTACATCGAATTGTCAGACTGGTCATTTCGACTGATTCTGATATATCTCGGGGCGGATTCCCTGTTCGCTGATATAGGTAAATATTGTATCGATACACTTCCACGAGGCGAGGATCTCAGCGGGTGTCAAGAAAAATCTCCGTTCATGTTCGATCGCATCGAGAAAGAGGAGCTCATGGGACCCGAGATATTCGAGAGGATCCCCCGCGATAGAGTCCCGTGTGATGATCTCATGAGTCTCACGACGATCTCCTGATTCATCGAGGAACCTCAGTGATATCTCTTCGCTCGGATAGAGTGAGATGATGAGTCGATTCGGTTCATCACCGATATTCGCATGATCTGATGGACGAAATGTGATCACGATATAGGTTTCCTTTTTTTCGAGACTCTTTCCAGAGCGCATATAGATCGGGATATTTCTCCAACGTGGATCATCGATGGAGAAAGAGAGTGCGACATACGTCTCTGTCAGAGAATCTCGAGTGACATCACTCGCACTCTGATAGCTCGCATATTGACCGAGTATGATCCGATCATGTGGCGGCGTGAAGATGAGTTTTTCCAGAAGATGTTGGCGAGCACGTGCGATCGATACAGGATCGAGAGTGATAGGAAGATCGAGAGTGATCAGAGCAAGCATCTGGAAGAGATGCGACTGGATCATATCGCGGATGATACCGACGGAGTCAAAATACCCGACTCGATCACGGATATCAAAATTCTCGAGTGCCGATATCTCTATCTGTGCGATCTCTGTTGGATCAATAATGGTATCGATGATGCGATTTTTTGCACGAAGTGAGAGGAGGCTCCGCATACTCTTTTTTCCCATATAGTGATCGAGGAAGTAGAGCTCTGCATCATCATAGTAGTTCGCGAGCTCCATGAGGAGCATCCGCGCAGACACTTCATCATGTCAGAAGGGTTTTTCGAGGATGACTCGGATATCACGAGTAGTTCGATCAGAAAAAGTACTCGAAAAATATGAGAGGATCGGTGATACGATGCTCGGAGGAACTGCGAGGTAGAGCACCTGTGTATTCTTTTCTCCCTGTCATGAGAGTCCTTCGAGAATTTCACGGTATTTCTCGAATCCATCAGCCCTATCATACGATGCAGTGATATAGTGAATATGTTTTTCTAGGGAAGCAAGTACTGACTCTTCGTGGACGCCCCATCCATGAGTCTGATCACGAACTGACTCTGAGAAGAGGGCAAAGAAAGCTTCTTGCGAATACTCGCTCCGAGCATATCCGATGATAAAAAAATCATCTGGAAGCTTCTCTCGTAAAGCGAGTATAAAGAGTGCTGGATAGATCTTGAGTTTTGCGAGGTCTCCTGAAGCTCCAAAGATGGTGAAAAAAGTGCTCATATTTTCGAAAGATTATTGATTCCACTCAGTATGGAACGTTCCCTCTCGATCATTTCGTTCATAGGTATGTGCCCCGAAATAGTCACGAAGTCCTTGGATCATATTCGCACTCGAGTCGATTGTCACCATCTGATAAAAGTACTGGAGTGCAGATGAGAGTGCTGGAGTAGCAATGTTGGACTGGATGAGTACCGAGAGGGTTTCCTGATAGGCTTCCAAACGTGCATGAATCGTATCATGGATTTCTGTCAGTTCGAAGATATGTTCTGTATCATTTCCATTTCGAAATGCATCCGTGAGAACCGCCAGAAGTTGTGATCTGATAATGCACCCTCCTTGCCAAATACGCGTCACCTCAGCGAGATCGATATTCCAACTATATTCTCGTGAGCGTTTCTCGATGAGTGCGAGTCACTGTGCATAGGCAAAAATCATCCCGAGATAGAGCGTAGACTCGAGCTTTTCCCTGATTTTTTCAAGTGGGATGATGACTGGATGAGCGAATTCATATCCGAATCCGAGCTTCGTACGCAGCATCTTCTCGCTCGAAATCATCCGTGCACATGTCGCCTCGACAATCGATGAGACACTCATCCCTGCCTCGAGTGCATCGGCCGATGTCCAGAGTCATGTTCCCTTCGCACCTGCTCGATCCAGTATTGTATCAATGATGTATCATTGTGTAGGGGAAGATACTTCAGTTTCGATGGTATCCTTTTTTGCTAATACCTTTGCGGTGATCTCGATGAGGTATGAGTCGAGAATTCCTGTATCGTATTGCGAGAATATCGTAGCAATCTGTCCTGCATTGAGCCCATAGATCTTTCGATAGACTTCATAGGTTTCAGCGATCATCTGCATGATGGCATATTCGATCCCATTATGGACCATCTTCACATAGTGCCCTGCACCATCTGGACCGATATGACTGACACAGGGTCATCATGAGAAATCCTGTGCCGATATCGATTCGAGGGTCGGGGAAAGTGCATCATATACTTCTCTCGTACATCCAGGCATGATCGATGGCCCATGGAGGGCTCACTCCTCACCGCCTGATACTCCACATCCGACGTATTCTATCCCTGATTCACGGAGCTTGGTTCCTCTCCTGATGGTATCTCTATAGTGTGAGTTCCCACAATCGATGAGGATATCTCATCGATCGAGAAATGGGAGGAGTTCTGCGAGCACTGCATCGACGGGTGATCCTGCCTTCACCATGATCATGATTTTTCTCGGTGTCTCGAGAGATGCGACAAGATCAGGGAGGCTATGATAGGCAATGATATTCTCACTTGAATCTTCTATAAATGCGTCTGTCACACTTTGCGTTCGATTATAGACGGCAACACTATGGCCTCGAGAGGCGATATTTCGAGCAAGGTTGGCACCCATGACGGCGAGACCGATCATGGCGATAGTATTTTTTGGCATGGGAGTGAAAAAAGGTAGAGAAAGTATATTCAAAAACTGAAAATCAGAAAATACTCTTTCCGAGAAAATTTCTCATTCTCTACAGAGAATAGTATCCATGAATCGTCTATACATTTTTTTTGCACTTTTCCTTCTTTTGTCGAAAATACCTGTGATTACTCCACACCCAATATGCGAACACTTTTTTTTATCGGATTTGTTATCCTCACCCTTCCATTCTCAGTCTGAGCCCAGATAGTACGCAGTGAGAATTTTGTCCTCACTGATGCTGCGGGAAATATGACCGCCCAGCTCACGACGTGAGGAGAGGGGACACCTGCACTCTTTTTCTATGATACACACAATATCCCTCGTATCAGTATCGGGCTCTATGGTGATGGTGTGCCTGGAGTCGTCCTCAATGACGAAAAGTGAAATGCTGGCGCCATCCTCAGACTCGTCGATAATGCCGGGAATCCCGTCCTCGTACTCAAGGAAAATGGACAAGATAAGCTCATCATCGATAAGAACGGGCTCCCCCCTGTTCGAACTGGACCATCCTATCTGATGCTTCTCCTCATCGCATTTCTCTGAGGAGCATTCGGAGGGTTTCTCACATTCATGGGTATCGTCCTCCCGAGTACGAATCCAAAATAGAAAATAAGGAATTGATTATCGATACACTTCTTGTCGGAGAGTCCGTGTCTTGGTACTCTTGATCTCAGTTCTTCGCTTTTCATCTCCTCACTTCTCATCTATGGATTTCTTCTCACTCATGTTCTCTCCCTTCTCACATCCTGGTATACTCGCAGGTGGGACGCTGATATTCTTCGTCCTCGGTTGGCTCTGGTACTCGCCACTCACACCCATCGGGAAGATCTGGATCAAATATTTTCCTATGCTATCGAAAGCGGATATGCCACGATGATCTCAGATCGCTGTCATTATCCTCTTCCAGATTTTTATGGGATTCGTCGTGACGCATACGGTGATGGTGATATGGGAACTCACATGACTTCTAGATTTAGATATATACAATGATGGTAGTGATTGTAGCGGTATTTGTCCAGGTTGGCATAGTGCGGGAAATCCCTTCGCTGATGTAATAAAAGTATTTATTATTTTGAAGTTCTACCTCTGATTTGTCCTGATCAAAGACCTCGGGCATTGGTATTTCGAGAAAAAACCATTTCCCCTCGTCCTCATCGGAGTCGGGTACTATCTCGTTGGGATTCTCGGAGTGTGTGGACTCCTTGCTTGGTTTGCCTAGATTAGATTCGATCATATTCCCTTTGTATCAGAAGTATATTTTATCTATATTTCTCCTATGGCAACAATATGAATACCTCAAGTTCCTCAAGTCTTCGATACAATGAGAGAAGCTCTACTGAGAAGTGTAGCAGTCCTGAGTGGAAAAGTCTCTCGATCTATTTCCCTTCTCCTCGATGATCCACGAACATACTACGTTCTTCTTCCTTCGATATTTTGATATGGAGCTTATTTACTGAGTGATGACTTAGGAATTTGAATCCGTACATCGATCATTCTGTGACTCCCAATAGCTGGAGTGATGCTCTATAGTTCTGAACAAGAGAAAAAGAAATAGTTGCAAAAAATGAGAGAAATAGTAGAAAGTATCAAATACTTTTATGCTTCAATTCCTTCCTGATTATCCAATCGAATATATCGAATGACGAGTGAATTTTTTTGGTCGGGAATTCATCGTGACTCCAGATGTCCTCATCCCTCGTCTCGAGACCGAGTCACTTGTGAGGAGGGCAAGGAAAATCCTCCAACACTCCAACACTCCAACACTCCAACACTCCATCGTAGTCGACATTGGTTGTGGTTCTGGTATCATCGGAACCTCAGTCGCTGACCTCGCTGATGAAGTGATTTTCCTCGATATATCCCCTGCAGCTCTCCTAATAGCTGAACGCAACTTCCGCACGCACTTCCCTGAGAAAAAAGCACAATTTATCGTCTCTGATCTCCTCTCCGATCTCCCCTCAAACATTCCAAGATTCCAAGATTCTAATATTCACTATCTCACCAATCTCCCCTATATCCGCGCTGAGGACTGGGAAAACATGAGTCCTGATACACGTCATGAGCCTCGACTCGCCCTCTTCGGAGGAGAGTCAACAGGCTTCGAGCTCTACGAACGCCTCTTCGATCAAATTTCCTCCCTTCCAACACCCAAACACTCCAACACTCCAACACTCCTATTTGAATTCTGATTCGACCAACGCGAGATCGCAGAGTCAGTTATCAAAAAATACCCCCAATGGGAGTATTCATTTTTCGCAGATTATGCGGGAGTAGAGAGATTTGGGGAAATAATATATATGCTCTGATAGTTTAGTCAGGATATCAGGTAACTTTAGGATATTCTGGTTCTATAAAATCTAAATTAAATTTTCATTCATGATTTTTGGTAATCTTCCCTGTATGACTTGCTGAAGGTGGTGGGGAAATTTGAATTAAATCACCCAAATCCATTCTTTGAACGATTCATGTTACGCTATCTACTACAACAAACATTACTCATTGTACTTTATTATCTGCATGCAGTGAGGAAATGCGTCTAGCATGCTCAAGACTATATCATTCATCAACCATGATAACAGCTACTCATCATTGAACTGCTCTTTCAATCTTGAATACATTATATTCTGAAGCTGTAAATTGAGGCAATGGTTTTTCACTGCTATTAAATCCAAGAGCACTAATACCTTGAAAATCAATAAAACAAGCAACATTATTTCATGAATTCGCCATTAGTTCAGACGGTATAGCATATACCATACCTCATACGACTAATACATATTCTTTACCCGATAAGGTAATTTGTGATCTATCAACATGCAAAATCCTTCAGTTAAAATTATTAGGATTAAATCCTTCATCTTGAGAAAATACAATATAATCGATATAGCCGTTAGACTCGGGTTTGTACCTCGCCCATACTTTTCTATCTGTTCCTGTAAGTAATTCTGACATATAGCTAAAAAATAAAAAAATAAAAACCCTCCTTTTTACGGGAGGGATGAGAAACGTATTTTGATTCACGCTATGCCCAAACAACTCCCGAAATCGGAAGGAGGAGGAGGAGCACGAGAAGTGAAGTGAAAATGGCTTTCATGTATTCGAATATATAGAGAATTGATTTTTTGTCAAAAAAATTATTCATCTTTTCAACTGATAAACTGGGCAAGTTTTTCACCCGATTTATGTATCAAGTCGACGGTGGATTGTGGTAGGCTCCCTACAATGCCATCTACTTTATTTCTCACAGTATCACTCAGTCCGTATGAAGAGATTGCAATAATTAATAGTAGTCATGCTATTGGCTTCCAGGCTTTAGCATTCACTACGATTTCTGATTCTCGTTTTTTTCACGACTCTATAGACATACTCTGTACCAAATTATAGAAATAATATCATTTAATATAAGCAACTAAATTTTTTTGTCAATATTTTCTCTTCCAATTCCTCGGTATTCCTTTTGCAAAAGCCATTTTTTTCCATACTCTAGAGGCATCATAAACCTCTTTCTCCGTGATCAAAAGAACCCTCTCATTCATCGCAAAACTCCTCGCTGTCGTACTCACTCTCCTCACATTCGCACTCCTCATCATATCATTCGTCCATCCTGAGTGGATCGAGGGAGCGATCACATGGATCGGGAATCTCATCGTGAAGCTCGGTAACTGGAACTATCTCGTCGCATTTCTCTCAGCCTGTATCGAGTCACTTCCGATTATCGGTACTGCTGTTCCAGGGATGAATGTGATGATATTGGTGGGAGGATTCTGGGCACGGGATCACTTTTTCTTCACGATCTTCGCTGCCATCATCGGTGCGATGCTCGGGAACTATCTCGGCTACTGGATCGGGAAGTGGTATGGTCGAGAACTTATCGAAAGATATGGAGACTGGTTCGGGCTGGGAAAAACAGAAGAGAAGATCCTCACCAGACAACTCCAAAAAAATGGACTCTGGTATATCACGCTCGGCAAGTTCCATAACTTTACGCGAGCATTTGTCCCATTTCTCGCGGGAGCGAGTGGGATGCAGGAGCGCAATTTCTGGCTCTATAATATGATCGGTTCTATCATCTGGGCAGCGAGTATCAATATGCTCTGAGTATTTTTTATCGATAACTATAAATCTATCCTCGAAAATCTCTGAACCGTTATGACCGTCCTCCTCGTGGCTACCATCTGATATTTTTATTTCTTCAAAAAAGAATTTCTCATGAGTTATATGCGCGATAAGCAGATGGAGATCGAGACCCGTATCGAACGAGACCGAGTGAAAAGTGCGAACAAAGGAAAATAACTGGAAAAGAGAGTATGCAAAACCTTCTTCGTGTTTTTTTCATCCGAAATGTGAATGCTCTTGAAATGAGAAGAGAAATCACCTGGGGAAAGGCAGAGATCCAGCAGAACAGATCCTTCATTTCACTCAGAGCCTGTCCTGAATAGTATGAAGGAATGACAGAAGAGGTATTCAACATACAATCCCTCACTCTGGAATCCACTCCTACTATACCTGGTTCCCATCTATTTGCTATCTACTCCTCTCTATCTGCTACTCCTCTCTATCTGCTAAGACCTATCTGCTATAAACTACCCTATGTCCTTCTCATTCGAGATCATCATACTCTTCGTATTCTCCTGCATCCTCTCTCCGCTCATCCTCAGTGGAGTCACTTCTGTGCTCCAGAAATGGAGATTCCTCGATCGACCCCATCTCTACAGATCAGAACTCGGCCGTACACCCGTTCCCTATGGTGCTGGGATCACTATCATCCTGACGATTCTCCTTTTTGTTCCGATCCTGTATACGATCATCGACTTTACACCGATTCTCGAACATCGACTCCATATCATCCTCATACTCGCCGTGATCATCGCGGGTGTTACATTTCTCGATGACCTCGATACCATCGGGAAGAGTCCGATTCCAGTCTCTCCACTGTTCCGTCTCTTCATGCAGATAAGTATCGGTGTCATCATCGGACTCACGAGTATCAAGATCTCTTATATCAGCAATATCTTCGGTGGGGTGATCGATCTGACGGATTATCATTTCTCATTTATTTGGGGCAGTGATAATATCATCATCTACTATATCCCACTTCTCCTGACCGTTTTCTGGTATGTACTCGTCTTTAATAGTGTGAATTTTTCCGATGGTGTTCCTGGGCTCACTGGGGGATTCGCACTCATCTCATTTCTCATCCTCGGCGGACTCGCCCTGAAGCTCTATATCACCGATACTTCTCTCGCAGCCGAAGAGAATTCGAGATTCCTCCTCACACTACTCGCGATCATCATCCCAGCAACATACTTCCTGACTCGCGCAGATATATCGAGACGAGTGATCATGGGAGACTCCGGAACGATCATGCTCGCATTTTTCCTCGCGACCTTCGCGATCGTCGCAGGGGGCAAGATCGCAACCGTAGTATCTGTCCTCGGTATCTATCTGATCGATCTCGTCTATGTTGTCACGAGTCGTATCCTACGAGGGAAAAATCCACTCAAATGAGATCAGTCGACCCATCTTCACTTCCGACTCATGGAACTCGGTTTGACACAGGGTCAGATCCGAACAATTGTTTTTTCACTCACTGCAGTATTTTGACTCTCTGCGATATTCCTCCCGACGAGTGGGAAGATCATCCTCCTCATCGTGATCGGGATCATCACGATATTTCTCACAGAGATCCTCTCACTGGTACGGAAGAAATAACACCTTATAAATTTTTTCTTCATTAGATTTCTGTTGTTCCGTCATTCCTGCGAAAGCAGGAATCTTGTTTCCTGTCATTCCTGCGACGAAGGTAAATTGGACGGAAGTCCGAGAGAGTGTCCCCTGGGGGAAAGCAGGAATCTTTATTCGGTCAAGTATGAGAGATCCTTTAATTCTGGATTCATCTCTTGTATTAATTCTTCTTTCCATTCTCTTTTCCATTTCTTGAGCTGTTTCTCACGGCTGATCGCAGCGACGATATCTTCGAATCGTTCAAAATACACAAGAACCTCGATATTATACTTTGCAGTAAAGGAAAGCGAATTGAGCTTATTTCTATGTTCATAGAGTCGCTTTTGGAGGTTTTTTGTCACACCGATATAGCTCACAGTTCTTGTCTTATTCATGAGAATGTATATCCAGCCTCATTTTTCCATAGAAAATAGGAATGAGAGATTCCTGGTCATGCCAGGAATGACGGAACAGGGGTTATTAGGCATTATATCGTCCTTCGACCTTTACCCAATTCACCACGTGCCAATAGTTCTCGAGATACTTCGCACGAGCATTGCGATAATCGATATAGTAGGCATGTTCCCAGACATCACAGGTCAGGAGTGGTTTCATGGCCCTATCCGTGAGGGGAGTCGCCGCATTCGACGTCGAGACGAGATCGAGTGAGCCATCTTCATGAGCGATGAGCCACGCCCATCCAGAACCAAATGTCTTGAGAGCGAGATCATTGAAAGCTATCTGGAATCCCTCCATACTTCCCCACTTCTCGACGATTTTCGTGAGAAATCCCTCAGAAAGTGTCGGCATAGTAGCAGGAGCGAGTGCTTCGAAGTAGAAGGTGTGATTCCAGATCTGAGCTGCGTTATTGAACACTCCTCCAGCGGGAGTCTTCTGGATAATCTCTTCGAGTGAGAGTGATTCATATTCTGTTCCTGGGATGAGCTTATTCAGATTATCGACGTAGGTCTGGTGATGCTTCCCGTAGTGGAACTGGAGAGTCTCCTCAGAGATATATGGAGCGAGTGCGTCGAGTGCGTATGGGAGTTGTGGAAGTATATGAGTCATAGAATATAGTAATTAGTAATTAGTGATTGATTATTAGATTATAAATAAGGTATATTTGCTAAGAAAAGTTTTCGTTATTCCGTATTTTTTCGTCATTCCGCACTTGAGAAGGTGAATTCTGACGAAGTCAGAAGAGAGGCTACCCTGGGGTATGCGGAATCTCTTTCCCCTATTTGCTCATACAAGATTCCTGCCTGCGCAGGAATGACGGATATAGTTGAACAAACTTATTTCAGGATCTCTCCTAATTCTATCGAAAAATCCCAAATCTCAAAACGATTCTGAGATCCAGTTTCATCGTAAAAAAGAGAGAAATTGATTTGACAAGAAGAAGAAGAGTAACTGCTCACTAGACATCATACATTTCATCTTGACATTGAATCTGGTTTTTAGAACGTCTCATTCTAATAGGGATTCTTGCAAATTTTCCAGGTTTCTGGTTTTCGTGAGAAGTATTGTATATAAAAGAGTGCTGTACAGCACTCTTTTTGTACCCTTTTGTTCTCTCTATCTTCCA
>JAYUQR010000143.1:0-6946 GCA_043756665.1 Candidatus Altimarinota bacterium
AATGGTATTGAATACTCATTCTACAGTCGAATAGGAGACAAAGAAGTCAGGAGCACTTCCTGTATAGCTGTAGTAGACGGCACCATTGAGGATAGCTGGATTGGCATTTCCTGGAACCGTATTGATGAGAGAACTCGCTACATTTCTGAGATTGAGGGTGACCTTTTTGCGAGTATTGTTGATGACTGTTGCGACGGTCGAGATATCGAAATGCGCTCACTGTTCGTAATTCGCGAGATTGAGGGAGTAGATATTTTTCCCTCAGACATTTCCGATAACCTTCACAGATCCGACGAATCCGAGTCATACATTATCCAGGAGTGTATCGAGAGAGACCCATCCGAGAGTATTTCCCCAGAGCCATCCAGAGAGCGTGGCAGTATCTGGATAGTACTCGACTCCTGAGAGGGTGAGTCATCCTGCATGGTCACTCCAGACTCATCCAGAGGCATCCCATGTTTCACGGACTCCATTCACTATGGCTCTCGGGATGATATAGGTTCCTCCAGTGAACTCAGCCCATCCAGTGGTCTCAGACCAGAAAAATCCAGTGATACCAGTTCACTGGAGATTCGCTTTAGGGTATATAGGTCCAGGATTTTGTGAGAAGGAGATGCGTCCAGCATTTCCATGCTCTGTTTCGAATGTTCATCGTACATGAGGGAGTCCACTCTGGCCTGTAAAATAATGTGAAACTCCTACATCACTGAAGACATAGAAAACACTTCCTACAAATACAAGAGAAAGGACGAAAAGAATTTGGAGGAAGTGTTTGGATCTCATGAATCTGACGAATGTGAGAATATGGTAGGGGCTTAATGGCTAAGGATAGGGATGAGCGAGGGAAAATCAAGAGGAAAGTTATTGACTAGCGGGATGGAGTATGTATTTATACTTTTATCCTTTTATTGGAGCCGATTACACTCGAAGTATTTCCATAGGGGATATATTCTACATGTCGTGAGATATTCAGGAGTATCCCTGTCGCGATCATCAGTGATATGAGGGATGATCCACCATAGCTCACAAATGGGAGGGTGACTCCAGTCAGGGGTACCACATTGAGATTTACTCATACATTGATAAACATTTGCACGAGAATGAGTGTCGTTATACCAAAGGCGGTATACTTGGCAAATGGATCCTTCACTCATCGAGATATCGCATATCACCGATACACGATCGTGAAATATGCCGAGAAGAGGAGTATCGCTCAGAAAAATCAGAGTTCTTCGACTATCACGGAGAATATGAAGTCTCACTGTACTTCTGGAAGGTAGCCAAATTTTTGGATCGATTTCCCGAATCCAAGTCAGAAAAATCATCCACTTCCAATAGCCAGAAGCCCTTGTTTCGTCTGATAGATCTTGCTATCGTCATTCCCCTTCTCGAAAAGAGTATGACTATCATCGAAGTAGTTATCGATACGAGCAGAGATATATCCGAGTGAACTGCCTCATGAACCTCCAGCCTTTCCGAGAAAATAGATACCCAGAGCACCGATCATGCAAGCAAGAAAGGAGACCATGAGATAGCGAATATTTCACCCAGCAACAAAGTACAGTGCTGTTAATACAGGAGCTATAATCAGGATAGAGCCAAAGTCTGGCTGAAAAGCAAGAAGGATAAATACTGAAGTACCAATAAAAAAAAATGGGATAAATCCCTCACTAAAATCAGCAATACTCGATCGACGTTTTTTGATAAAGTAGGCAAGGAAGAGAATGAGCCCGATTTTTGCAAATTCGACAGGTTGGAGTGATGGAAGTCCTGGGATATTGAGCCAGCCACGGGCTCCATTGTACTCGATGCCGACGAACAGTACGAGGAAAAGTCAGAGTACAGACCCATAGAAAATAGGCTTCACATGTTTTTCGAATACACTATACGGAATCTTCGAAAATATCATGAGGGAGAATAGTCCAATCAGGACATGGGCAATATTTTTCGAAAGATAGAAATAATTATTCGACTCTCCGATGAGTCATGCGGCAACCATTCGAGAAGTTATCTTAAACGAAGGATATACGCTCACAGAGCTGATCATAATCATACCGAATATGACCAGGGCAATGACCACAAAAACGAGGGTGGCATCAATACTTTTTTTTTGCATATGTGGACGTGAGTGTAGGTACCTTAGGCTTTCTTTTTTCTCAGGATAAATAAAACAAGGGGAAATATAACTATGAGGAGGAAGAGAGGATTCATACCCGTAAGAGGAAGCTCTATTATTTCTACTTTTGGATCTTTTTTCACAACTACTTGGGGCGTGACTGTCGGAATCTCTTTTGTGGTAAGGACTGGTTGAGGAGTCTCTGATCCCGTCTTGACGAGCACAGCATTCGGATTCGGTGCTGCACTCAGGATTGCTACATACACAGGAAGTGGGGATGGTGTGACAAAGTCCTTCAGTGCAAGTGCCCCATCGCGTATTACCGATCCGTCATTGCCTACCGCGGAAACAACCGTCAGAGTATAAGCGGTTCCTGGGAGGAGGACTGTTTCGAGAGTAACCTGGATAATACTTGGATTTTCGGCACTTCCTGAAAGAGAGACGATTTTCACGCTACTCGCATCAGATTGTTTCACGATCTTCAGCTTCAGTGTATCGAGACTCACCGGAAGAGAAAAGGTAATATCTAGATGTGTATCATCCTGTACAGCGATAGACACGAGTCGCAGCGATGATGCAGCGACTGGTACAGATCATGGTGCAGGAATCGATCCAGGCACAGGAATAGACCCAACAGTTTCTGCAAAACTCATCAATGGAGAAAGAAAAAAAACAATAAATATCGAAGCTACAAGCGAAGAAAAAATCGATTTCATATTGGAAAATGAGAAAAAATAGGTAAAATCCTATTGAATAATAAAAAATCTCTATGAAAAGGCAAACCCGCATAGGTAAATATGGCTTTACAATGGTAGAGATTATGCTTGTGATAGTTATATTTGGGATATTTGTCTCAGCAACCAGTGTATTTAACTGGACACCGCAAAATGATATCGAGAAAGTAAATCGCATGAAGTATGCAATTGCCGATCGACTCAGAGATGAGTCACTCAAGATATCGATCGGACGTATGCCGATGAATAATGGAATCATATCAACAACTACAACGATGAGTTTCAGTACTGGTGCTGGTATCATCACTTCGTATGCAGATACTGGGGGGACCATATTTTCGACAAATACCTTCTGACCTCCATACTATGATGGAGATACTGTATATTCGATTACGGGGATTACCTGGTGGACAGGATCTACGAGTGCCACTACTGAGTGGAGTGGACCATGAAATATAGAGATTACTCAGGATGGTATCATATTCACGGGGAATACGAATATCACTCGTGATAGCATCATCGTATCGATCATCGTAAACTACCGTAATAGCACTCGTCGAATCCAGTTCGATAGGAGAACTGGAAAGATATCGATAGATAGTTAATATGCGAGTTTTTTATGTATTTTCTGTTCGAGTTGATCGATACCTATTTTCTCTGAAGCAGAAACACATATAGGTGAAAGGTGGGAAAATAGATCCTGAATCTCCCTAGATTGCTCGGGGGTGACTCGATCTATTTTATTAAAGACATAGATTCGTTCTTGTTTTGCACCTATCTGAGAGAGTGTCTTTTCCACCAGAGCTATTTTTTCTCAGATCCATGGATCCCCTGCATCGATAACATGCAACAGGATATCAGCCTCAATAGAGTCTTCGAGCGTCGAACGAAATGCAGCGATCAAACTCGGAGGAAGGTCTCGAATAAAACCAATAGTATCATTCACTAAAATTTCTCGACCAGGAATCCTCTCATGCGCATCATCATCGATAACGGGAGCTATCCACATTTTTCCGACACTTGTTCCGAGAGTTGCAAAGAGTTTATCCTCTGCAAGTACCCCCTTCTTTGTGAGAACATTGAAGAGGGATGATTTTCCTGCATTGGTGTATCCAACAATCCCGACAGTAGCAAATCATTTCCTCTTGCGGGCTATTCGATGAAGTGAGCGAGTCCTTCCATGTGATTTCAATTGATCCAAAAGTATGAGTTCTTTTTCCCTCAGATGTCGCTTCATGATCTCAGTATTGGTTTCTCCTTGTCATTTTGCATTCTTCGATCCACCTCACTGACGCGAGAGTTCCATTCCCATACCATAGATGCGTGGACCCATATGTTTGATCGCGGCGAGCTCGATCTGGAGCTTTGATTCAGGCGAGACGGCATGGAGGGCAAATATTTTGAGAATCAGATCCACCCGATCCCATGCCTGTATCTTGGATTTCGCATTTCGAAGGTACTCATTCACATTCCATACTTGGGCAGGCTTCATGATATTCCCGATGATGAGGAGTTCAGCACCGAGCTCTTCACCGAGAGTAATAATCTCATCGAGTTTCCCACTCCCGATAAAGGTCCGATAATCAGGAGTGACCTTTTTCTGTACACGCTTCACGATCGTGACTCATCCATACGTAGAAACAAGGGACTCGAGCTCATCCATACGATGATCGAGTTCTTCAGGTGTGAGTGATGGTGGCGCAATATCGACAATAATAGTTTTCATACGGTATGATTCTATCGAATACCCTCTGACATGCAAAAAAATATACTACTTCATCAAAATGAGAGTGATTCACATAATAAAAAATAGAGCAGAGCCTATGACTCACCAGAACTTTGCACCACCTCGAATTGTTTCATTCCCTGTAGTTACTTCATTGAGAACGAGTCGTGAGGAAACCCCTCGAAAGAACCAACCATTCGCTTTCACCGTTTTATCGACGAGTTCATTGACTCGAGTGAGACTGAATATGAGATTGCCTACAATGGGAATCTTACTCTGATAATCGAGGTACATGAGACCTGTTTTATCCTGAATCATGAGGTCTTCTGAGAATACATACCCGGGTATCCCTTTCCCGATAATGGTTCACTCGAGTGCGATCCTCTTTCCTCGTACGGGTGAAGCATAGATATCCGAGAGTGCATCGAGTACCATTGATTCTCTTTCATCATAATCCCCATAATTCATACGAGTCATGATAAATACACTGAGTGCTAGCCCGAGGGAAATACCTCCGAGTATTTGCATAATAGGATTTCAAGAATCTGAGAATAGAGAAAAAATGAATCATCAGATCAGTCCTATGATCGGGGTAAATCGAGCAAATATCAGAAGAAATATATCTCGTCCGAAATTCCCATAGAGCTTCACTGTATCAATGGGAATATTCTTCTCAATCCCTTCGATATCATACATAGGATTTGTCGTATACTTCATGAGTGCCTTGATACGCTTCCCCGTGAGTGGATGTGTGGAGGAGAATTCTGCGATCCATGCCCATGGACTCTTGAGGTCGAAGAGAAATGATTTCGCAAGAGGCGTAAAATCACCTACTTTCTGACAGTTCGCATAGATGAGTCCGAGTCACTGAGAGATAGCCGTACTCGCGATCCCGATATGACGAGTTGATTCGACGAGACGGTTATTTTCTGGAGTCGCGAGTATGCCGAGGGCGATCTTCACGAGTGCCTCTGCGAGGTGATTGGGATCGGTATGCTCTGCACTGAATGCATCTGCGAAATACTCGCGTATACGACTCAGGTAGAGCAGTGTATAATTCCCGACTACGTAGAATATATAGGCAACGAGCGCGATCATCGCAAAAGGATTCCCCTTCTTCCCTCCCCGTTTCTTGCTCATCTCCTTGCTGAAGTAATAGATCTCATAGACAACCTGCAAGAGTGTCGATGCGATGGTCATGACGATGAAGTCATTATTACGTATATGCCCGAGCTCATGTGCATAGACTGCCGCACGCTCCCCTTCATTCAGGAAGGCAAAAATCCCCTCCGTCACGACGATGCGACTATTGGAACGGATGGAACCATTAGGTGAAGGCATTCGGATTTTTATCTGGAATGATCCCGATCTGTGGGATACTAAATCCATATTGTTCCGATACCGCTCGGATCACACGGGCAGATTCTGGTGAACGCTTCTCGAGTCACTCGATCCCGATCCACTCGATCTGGTAAAGGTACTCATAGATCTTATCAGAAATCCATGGACCGCAGAACCACATGAGGAGATTCCATATGATGGTGATCCCGATAGCAGCAGGGAGATATATTGGCAGACCTATCCATGCCATGATCATGATCACGAGGATGACGATGAATCCACTGAGAAGACCGAGGGATGCGATCGATGCGAGTACGAGTCGAGACATACGAGAAAATGAAGTATAAATTCGTATCAGTATAGTCTATATAATTATAAGAAGCAAATATTGGATATCCTTTTGGAGATTATTTCATGAGTTTCATAAATGGCACATCATCACACAAACGGGCACCCAGCTTTTTGTAGAATTCTATTGCACTGATATTCTTCTTCCACACCGAAAAATAGAGTCCGAGTGAATCTGGATGAGATTGGAGTTTTCCAATCAATGCGCATCCAACTCATTGACCTCGGGCTTTTTCCGAAACGAACAAATCAATCACATAGATAACCTTGCCCTGCATCTCATCAGGGTCGAATCCATAGTGATACAAGACATAACCAACAATCTCATTTTCGATTCTCGCAACATATCCAGAGAAATTTTTCTTCTTCCCAAAAGCATTTTCGAGAAGTAGCTTTCGTTTTTTCTCTATATCGAAATTTGGACGTTTCTCACTCGAGAGAGAATTGAGGTAATACTCGAATTCGAGCTGGAGCGTGAGGATACTGTCTAGATGCGATCGTCGGAGTGAGTCTATGCTTACTTCCATATTCGTAATTGATCTATCGAATTATTGATTATTGACCACTATTCGCCATAGAGTTGACTGTGTGTTCCGACTTCTACGAACTCGACGAATTCATAGTGTCACTCGGAGAGCTCTGAGAAGATAGCCCGATAATCTCCGGTGATATTGATCGAGC
>JAYUQR010000144.1:0-20135 GCA_043756665.1 Candidatus Altimarinota bacterium
AGATTGACTCGTTCCCGCTCACCGCTCGAAAGAAAAGACACTGTCCTCTCGAGGAAAGGAGTGATTTCGAAGTATGCGATGAGCTCATCGAGAAAATCCCTCCTATACCGATACCCTCAGAACAGTGCAGGAAAGAGGATATTATCAGTCACCGTATTCTTCTCGAAAAATACTGCATCTGTAAAACAGACTCCGATATGAGCACGATAGGATCATGAGAATCCCGACTCTCGTGTATCGATCACCCGATCTGTATGATATCCTATAGTTCCCTCAGTTGGTAAGATAAGTCCCGAGAGCAGTTTCAGGAATGACGATTTCCCTGATCCAGATGGTCCTATGAGAAGGACCATCTCTCCTTTCGAGAATGCATGCGATACACCAGAAAAGAGTACTCTCGAATCAAAGTGCATTCATATCCCGTGCAATCAAATAAGTGGATCGTGTATTTTCACTTTTGGCATACTAGCGAGGGATTCAGGGTGGTGGGATCATTGTGTCCTGCACGATAGGTGACACTCCCTGGGCACTCACTGGTACAGGAATGATTCTTCCCATATCGACTGGAGTCACTATTCACTCAGCTGGCACTGCTGGAGGAATCTCACTATTTGGAACCATATTTCTCCTTCTCCTGATAAGCAATAACGTGAGAGAGCCGAGCAAGATAATGAGTCCTATAGCTCAGGAGATGGGGAGAATCATCGAAGATGATCATCAGCTTCAGAGTATGTCTCCAGTATGATACGCATTCTTGGTATCCTTATCTCGGAATACTCTCAGCTGGAATCCGATCTCATCGTCTCCCATGTGCACTCAGAATACCATATTTCGCAGGAGTGCCTCGGTTCAACCGAATGCAATGTCGAGCTGGATAATCATATTGATTGCGATGAGGTCATCGAGGAGAGGAAACTGGAGGAGTGTATCGAGGGAGGCTCCATCTTTCAGTATCGACTGTGGAAAGCTCGGATTGTTCTCTATTTTTTTCCAGGTCTCGAGAAGAGAACCCGTTAGTACTGTGAGTTTCGCAGAATCGAGCGTCACAGTGAGATCCTGAGCGTCTCCATGGAGACGCAATGCCCCGAGAGAGTGATCGATAGACACACCTACCTTCCCGAGTCGCGCATTTCTCTCTTCAGAAGCGATATAGGTTCCGAGGAACTTCATCATCATTGACTGATTCATGTTCAGAGATCGAGCATATCGAGAAAGTGCATTCATATTTTTCTCATACAGCGCCTTAATTGCAGCACTCGTCGCTATACCATCGAAGAGGATCGAGTAGAATGTCCCTGGGAGAAGTGTAGAACCATCGACAATCCTTCATTTTGCCGTATCTCATGTGGTTGCAACATCGATGGCTCGTTTGATCGTAGGTCGGTTGAGTCCGAAGATGAAAAAATCATCGATAAAGGTATAGGCAAAGGTAAGTTTCCCGACAAACGGCATGGAAATACCTTCTGAATAATAGATTTTCTTACCCTGATAATCTTCGATGAGTGGTTTCGCGAGAAATCCAGCAACGGTCTTCATCTCTTCAGAGGAACCAAGTTGTTTCACGAGCTTTGTCCTGAGAAGATCGATCAGCTCTTTTCCCTTCTCTTCTGAAACTACTTGTATCGAGAGCCAGAGATCCACCTTTTCGATATTCCACCCATCGAATATATCTGGATCGACATCCCCGAGGGAAAGGGCAAATTCTCACCCAAGATAATCGAGGAGATTTTTCCCATCGAGTATTTCAGTATTGAGTGAACTATACCCTTTCTGGAGTTTTTCATCTCAGGCAATTTTCTGCTTCATTTTTATGGGATCAAAACCAAAGACGAGAGAGAAGAGTCCTGATCGAATATGTGTGTTCGTAATAAATGAGAGAGAATCCTTCGTCACTCCCTGGAAGAAATTCTGAAATTCCCGATATGATGTGTCATCAATCAAAGGGATCGGCGTCATGAAAAAATCTACTTCTATCCCATCTCCATACCGATTAATCACTATTCCCATAGGATCGAGTGATGCACGCCATGTATCGCGGTATTTGAGAATATTATATTTATAGTCCTCTATCTCCATTCGGGTGATCATCGAGAGATCATAGCGAGCTTCTGGAAGAGTCTTCATAGACTTCAGGGTACCGATATGCACATTCGAAACGAGTCCATCCTGGAGGGTATAATCAGAAAGGAGAGAACCTGAAAGTGATGAAAGTCCAAGAGTCGCGAATTCGCCGAGTGACACTGGAACCTTCCCGAAGGCATCGCTATAAGACCAGACGAGTTCCTGGAGCGTCGAGAGTCGGTGGGAGTCTCGATACTTCCGATAGTGTATGATATAGTTCTCGAGGGTGAGCATCTTCTCGAAGAATGCATCTCCGACAAAGACGAATGCATCACGGATGAGTGCTGATTTTTTGGTCCAGACATAGTGAAAATCAGAGGCATTTCGCATACTCTTTTCAAGAGGCAGATCAATGAGTCGTTCGAGGGTATCCTTCGAGCTCGCGATGAATATCCACCCATCCTTCGATCCGACGACTCGAGCCTTGGCAGTCGGTGAGAGTGCTGCTCGGTCCGCCTCGGAGAGGATAATGATAATATCTGGAGCCGTCACATCGAGATTATTCACGACGATCGCCATCTCATGCTGGAGATTTTTCTCGATCTGATCGAAGTTCTGGAGTTCGAAAAATGACTTCATGAGACTACGAATACTCTCAGAGGTATCGATCCCAGAAAGGCGCGTAGCTGTATTCGATTTTTGATCGAGGAGCTCTATCAGATTCGCAGGATCTCGAACATAGAGTACCATGCTGTCAGCGGGAATATGAGCAAAGATCGACGGGATCACTGGAACCGTTGCACCAGAGAGGAGGGCGACATAATCCTTCCTATCAGTTGTTCCACTCGAACTCATGCCTTCGCCAATATGACCGATGTAACGAATTTCATAATCATATTCAGATCCTGAACTGGTGTTTTTATACTCAAAATTTTTCTCAAAATCACCACGTCATTTTGGCATATAATTTTGATTGATTTTATCGATTGTATCAGGATAGTATTCATGATCTGCAAAATATGCACCAAGAGCCGTGGATACGTCTCGAGCATTTGCAATCGCACCAGTACATTCAGACCGTACGGAATAATTGGTACTCGAACTACATGGAATATATCCTGAGCCTCGAGATGAGAGTGACATATACACTCCATTTGATACTTCGGTTGGTTTTCTTTCGATCTCTTTCTTTGCCTCTTCGAGGGTGAATGAATCTTTCTTGTACTGAAGCGTATAGGTGATATTATTCCCGATTTTTGTGAGGGTTTCCTCGTATGAATTCAGTTCCTGTATGAGTCCTTCGATCAGTTTTTTCTCATTATTACTGAGATTGGATCGCTGTGAATTCGTTGCGAGAATAGAGAGAGATTTTTTAATCGATACTAGAGTAGGATTTTTGCGAAGATCCCTGATATTTTCGAGGTACGTGAGATAGTTCATATTGATTACCTCATCACTGGCATTATTGGAAAACGCTATTCTCTTTTCCTCTATAAGTGTTGATTCGAGTCCATTGAGCATGAATCGATCTGGATAGTTCTCTACTATTGATGACGTGGATTGAGTTGCAGCACCGATAATAACATATCCTATCTCATCCATGATGGACTGAATCTGTACGGAATTCCTACTGAAATAGATACTCTCGTTCATGAGTTCATTTTCGGTCGGGAGATAGATATTCGATATTTCTCCATTGTATGGACACAGTGCGTACGAGTCTGATCACTGATTGGCATTCTGACAATTCTGACGCTTGAGATCCTTCACCTTCTGTTCTACCGCTCAGAGCATCGTCGAAGTACTCGCATTTTCGGTGAAGTTGATCCCGAAACTCGCATCGAGGAGCTCTCATCCGAGGGAATTTCCAAAATCGAGACTCGTCCAATCTGTCACTGAGTGTCCTTTTGGCACTTTTGAGAGAATATTTTTGCTCCCTCTATAGCTATTCATACTCTCTGTTACAGAGAAGTCGGTCGTTGAGGTAGAAAAGAGTAGATCAAAAAAGGTTTCATTTCCTCCATAATTCTTCAGAAAAATGAGTTTGATCGCCTTCTCGTCGATACTGGTATAGCGATAGGATGGGCAGAGTGTACCGCTTTTGATACAATTGTATTGGTAATTATTCGAGCCTCATGAGCTCGAGACGAATGTCTCATTGATGATTTCTTTCAGTGATACAAAATCACTTCACTCAGGGTATACTATCTTATCAGTCGAGTCAGAGGAAGTAAATACTTGTTGATCGGAACCCACTGCCTTACGTGAATCATCTATAGGAGCCAATGCTTCAGCATATGACTCCATGATCATTCATGAGAAATTCTCTATGAGGAGCGTGAATATGATGAGTGAAGAGAGGATTCGCATAGAGTAAAGTTATCGAATAGGTTTCCGGATCCGAGTAGAGAAATCGAGATCTCCTGAGGCGCTACGTGCGATTTCATCGATACGGTAGTAGGCACGTGCCTCTGGAAGCGAGAACTTTGTATCGATGAGCCCAGCATCATAGAGGAGCGAATCAGAGTGAGAAGGGAGGAGAATATAGGAGCCTGCTGAGAGCTTATCAGACCTGAGTGCATTGGCGTGCCTGAGGATGCTCGTCGCACAGTTATTCCAGAGTGTATTATAGAACTCTGGTTCTTTCGAGAGCTTATCAGAACGTATGAGCATAGATCGGAAGAGTGCTTGTATCATCTTTTTCTCAGTCTTGATCGGGTACATGTAGACCTCATTCTTTCGAAAATTGGTTCGGAGTTTGATCACATCAGCTTCATCAGCGACGACATATTCGAGTTCGTACTGATTCAGGATCCCAGCAAGTGCACTGAATGACTCACCTCGCTCCTTGCGGATTTCTGGTGAGATAGCAACATGCTGACCTCAGGAAAAACTGAAAGTGAGCATCGTATGTGCAGGACCATCGCTATCTGAAAATGGGGTGATAACATAGTCGACCCGCTCGAGATCTTCGAGATTATACGTAGCATTATAGTATCCTGGAATTGATCCTGTCGAACTCATCCAGAGATGATTGCGGATATTGCTCACAGTCACGATTTCTCATGACCATGTTATCATAGGAAGGGTTGCATCGGTCTCTTCCCAATCTCTGAGGAGTGATGGTCGCTGTGAGAGCCACCATGCGAGTCCGATAGTAAGGATCAAGAGGAGTCCGACGAGAACTATTCTCTCGATCCAATACCAGAGAAACTTCAATATACTCCAGAAGATGCAAAAAATTTTGAGCACCCAAGACAAGAGGCTCTTTCCGAAGCTTCTTTGCACTGGTTGAGTTTCTCAGCTATTCGTATCTATTCGATTAACACGTCGGTAAGCCATAGAAGAAATAGATCGTAAAGTATAAAAACGCGCTTATTCAGATCTCCCTTCCTTAAGATACCCCTTCACTTGTAGAAAGTATGAAAAGAGGAGGATGAGTCCTCATACCACCATAAGGACAATGATTTTCCGGTTCATATCCATCGCCTCGAGATCATAGAAGGCGATTTTTCCAATCGTGAGGATCAATAGAAGGAGTCCGAGGAGTTTTTCACTCCTGTACCCAAATCAGAAATGTATCCCCGTCATGAGCATCGATATCGAGAGGACGATCCACCAGAGAGTTGTACCGATTGCTCGTGGTCCACCAGTGGTGAATTCGACTCCGATATCATTACAGAGAGTGATGATCGCAAAATTCACGAGGAGGAGGAGGGTCGTATATCCGAGAATCACGAGGAGAAAAGATGGACGATCGACTTTCTCCTCTTTCTGGATACTCCTACTCACAGAGAGTGCGAGAAAATATGTGGTCACTGCAAAGAGTCACTTTATATAATCCCAATTCTGGAATATTCCACCCTCCTTCCAGAAGTGTTCATTATCAGCGACATGGGGGATAAAGCTCGATACCAGATATATAAAGCTCGAGAAGAATCCGAGTGAGAGCCAAATCGTTCCGGCTCGCATAAGTGTTCATCGAGTTGGATTTTTTGCTCACTGGAAAAAGGCCGAGAGGACCATGACAAAACCAGGAAAAATAAAAATCGCAAAAGTGAAATCAATATTTTGAAGAATTTTGACCAAAATAATCAAACATGCTATAACTCATGCTATCAATGAGTATACAGCGATAAACTTCCTCATCGTGTCAGAAGTTTTGCCCTGAAGGTATACTATAGGCGCGAGAAGTATAGCAGGCATGAGTGATATAACTGCCATTATCGTCGGGTACGGAACTGTCGAGGAACCCATACCACTATAAATATAGGAAAATGAGAGTATTGCCCCAAAAAATGAGAAGAGAAAAGCCGCAAGAAGACGTTCTCCCTTATTCCCCTCAAATATGTAGATCCCGGCAAAAATAAGTCCAATGTAGGCAATGAGGAGACTCGCATAGAGGTTGAATTCAGGGAAAAAAGAATTGATCGAGAATACCAATGCGATCAGTCATCCTGCATAGGCAGCAACATGCTGATACCGGCTCGATTCGAGGGGTCTGAGGAAATACCATGCAGTGAAGTAGGCTGCTGCAATGATGAGAAATGATCCTGCAGTCACAAGATAGGAAAGTCCGATGAGACTCTGTGTATGAAAAAAGAACCAGAGCAGCGGGAGAAGATATCCCGTCGATATCCATGCCTCTTCCTTCGAAGAGAAGTATCGTGAAGAGAAGGCGATGCTCATGACACTCATAGCGACGAGGAGAGTGAGAAGAATGACAGTGAAGTTACCACTCTGGAAGAATCCGAGTCATACTTCTGTGATCTTACTCGTATAGATGAGTTTATGGAGGGTATAGGTACCAAAAAAAAGTCCAAGGAGATTGAGCGGGATGAGATCATGGACTGCAATCTCTCTTCCCATGAGAAATATCACGATATTCACTGCAGCAAAGTAGACGAGATACGCATTGAACGAGAGGCTCGATGACCAGACATCGTTTTGTCCGATGACAAATGGAGTGAGATAGGCTCAGAGGATACCAAGTGCAAGTATCACCTTCGACTTTCTCAGTGATGAGAAATATGCAACAGCAAGAGTAAAAATAAATGCCGTAACAAGAGTTGCAACCTCAGGAATATGAGCCGATATAGCGAGATCTGTTGTACGCGAACCATAGAGGAGAGTACCATAGAGGAGGAGTATACCTCATCCGATGATCACATCGGCAAAATATCTTAATCGTTCAGAAAATGAGAAAGCGGTACCGATTATCACGAGAGAAATAAAAAATCATACTCCGAGACGAACCGTCTCACTCATAGATGCCCAGACACTTGTATAGATGAGATAGCCGAGCCCAGTAATAAAGAGAAGTGCTCCGAGAATCGGAACAAACTTCGCGATGATCTGATCGATCGTGATTCCATTTGGAGTTTCCATAGTGATATAGTATGGTTAGACTTTCCCCTGACTTCAAGAGAAATTAAAGAAAGAATAACTTATTTGATCAAAAAAACAAGAAATCACAAGAAAAATCTCCTTGACTCTCTCAATATTTATATCGAAGGATTACGAAAATTTATCGATACAGACGAAATATTCCTCGAAACTGCGATCTCGACAAGCCTTTGGTTTGAATCGAGAAACTTTTTTGAATGACTCTTTGAGTGGGGCGACGAGGTCATTGATATCCTCACCGACAAAGACCTTGAGGACGAGCTTACCTCATTTCTTGAGAAATATTTTTGCTACTGCGAGTATTGCGATATTGAGTTCGACAGACCGATACTGATCTACTCCAGTGATACCAGTAGTAGATGGAGCAATGTCGGAAGTGATGAGATCGAATTGTCAGATATCCAGTGTATCGAGATAGGTACGGATTTTTTCGAACTCGAATATATCTTCCTGCAGGAGATAAACATTCGGAAAACCAAAATTCGGATCGATCTTCTGGATATCGATGCCAACAGTCTTTCCTCACTGGCCGATAATTTTTGCGATGACTTGGAGAAAACTTCCTGGTGCACTCGCGATATCGAGTACATTCATATTTTTCTGGATCAGATTATATTTTTCATGGATTTCGATGAGTTTGAAGGCGCTCCGCGCTCGATACCCGAGCTTTTTTGCCTTCTCAAAGTACGGATCATGGATGATGAATGGTTTTGGCATAATTGTAAAGAAATTTTTTTTGACTTACGATCGAATGGCATTATGATGATCTATCACTTTTTCTCTCCTAGAGAGTAGTAACTGATGACAAAAAAGCAAATAATTCTCACTACTTATCCATGGCGGAATCAAATCCTGGAACATACCTCGTACTTGATCTCGAAATGACAGGACTCAATCCATTCGAACACGGCGTGATCGAGGTCGGAGCGGTCGTCCTGAACGATATCTTCGATATCATAGGAGAGTTCTATATGGACCTCTGTCCTCCTGATAATATCCTCATCGATCCGAAATCTCTCGAATATAATGGATTCACGCTCGATCGGATCGCCGTCGGAAAATCCTATGAGGAATTCTGTGATTATTGGGATGCTTTCCTGAAGACATACTTTTCAGGAGAGAGAAAGCCTATTATGGTGGGACAATTCATTGCAGCGGATATCGCATTTCTCGGAAGTATCTTCCATAACTCGAGACGCAGTAGCCTCTATGAGAAGCTCGGAAATGATATCATCGATACCAAGTCGATTGCCAATCAGGCAAATTCCATAGCGAGGTATAATAAGATGACTCTCCCTTTCCAGAGTACGAGCCTCTCAAAACCAGGATGAATCGCAACCGTACTCCACCTCACTCCCTACAGTGCCCATACAGCGAAGGGAGATATCATGGCGACACGAGAAGCACTGATGAAGTTCTTGAAGTTTAAGAAGTAGAGAAACTGACTCTTATATACAAGATTTATAATAATCGAAAGTATTCTAACATTTTCTTAAAGAATGACTGAGTTAGCAAGACAAGCAATATCTCATCCAACTTACTTTCAAACGACATGTCGAAATGCAATCACAGCTTGGCAGTACACTGACAAAACTGCTGAAATACAAGTTGCAAATGTGCTATCATTCAAAGATTATTTTGAATACGTTTTGCAGAAGTGAACTGAAACTAAAGTTATTCGTATACTTGAAGAAAAAGGTGATAAAATAATATTTCGAGTTGTCAGTGTAGACGGCGCAGAGTGAAATTATGGGAAAAAGGAATTGACGGTAAAAAAACTTGAAGTTTTAATTAGAAGTGGGATAATCCGAATTATTGGAACAAAAACAATCAACGAAGGCTAGTGGAATATATCTAGTGTACAAATCTAATTAAGACCAATACTTTGTCATTCCGGGTGAAGTCCCGGAATCTAGTTCCTTTTTTAGATTCCTGCATTCGCAGGAATGACAGTAAACATACCTTATTCAGGTAAAAATATATATAAAAAACTCCCCTTTCATTACTGAATGGGGAGTTTTTTAGAGGAATAGATCCTTCTCTTCGCTCAGGATAACATTTTTCTTCGCCAATCGCACAAAGTACTCTTGGAGAAAGATGTTATTTCAGTTCGACTGTAGCACCAGCATCTTCGAGTTGCTTCTTTACCTTCTCAGCCTCATCCTTCTTGATACCCTTCTTGATGTCCCCTCCATTGTCTGCGAGAGCCTTTGCCTCAGCGAGACCGAGACCAGTGATTTCACGGATAACCTTGATAACTGCGATCTTTTGTCCACCTGCAGAGGTCATGACGACATCGAAGGCCGACTTTTCTTCATCAGCGGCAGCAGCACCACCAGTGGCAGCAGCAGCTACAGGAGCAGCAGCGGATACTCCGAACTTCTCCTCCATAGCGGAGACGAGGTCAGCGAGTTCTACGATCGTAAGTCCTTCGACGAGTTCGAGGATCTTTTCACCATTCTTTGAGAGGTCAGCCATAATAGAAAAAATAATAAAATAAATATACTTGATCGAGATTTTCACCTCGCACCTATCCCAATCAAGGAACAGGATGTGAAACGGAAATCAGTTTTGTTTTTGTCATTTCGAGCAGTACGAACAGAGTGAGTGCAGTCGAGATGACAGAACCATTACGCCACTGGAGTTTCTTCAGTTTTTGCTTCTGCTACCACTTCAACAGGAGCTTCTACTAGAGGAGCCTCAGCCACTGGAGCCTCGACCGTAGGAGCCTCAGCTACTACTGGAGCTTCTTCTACCTTTGGTGTTTCAGCGACAGGAGCTGGAACCTCTTCTGCCTTTGCTGTTTTTGCAGGAGCAGATAATGTGAGGTCACCGACCTTTGTGAGACCCTTTGCTGTGAGATCCTTTCCAGCTGCATCGAAGAATCGTGCGAGACCAGAGAGTGGAGACATGAGTGAACCGAGGAGTTTCGACAGGAGAACCTCACGAGATGGGAGCGTTGCGAGTTTTTTTGTCTCAGCTGCATCCATCATACGTCCTTCCATGTATCCAGCGACAAAAGTAACTTTTTCTTCCTTTTTCCATTCGTTCGCATACTTATTCGTGATGCCAAATGGTGCAATCGCATCACCCTTTCCGATAACGAGAGCTACTTGACCAGGAAGAGTTCCGAGATCGAGGTCCACACTATAGATATTTTTGAAAGCGATACGGATAAGTGTCTTTTTTGCTGTGAGAACGATTGCATTCACTGCACGGAGATCCTTTTTCAGGGCAGAGATTTCGAGAACGGTAACTTTCGTATTTGAGGTGAATGCAACACTTTTTGCTTCCTTGAGGTGAGCCTCGAGAACCGCGAGTTGTTCACTCTTCTTAGCACGTGATACTGCCATAAGTAGATAAAATTATGAATTATAAATTATAAATTATAAATGTTTGGTATCGAGAATGAACTCTGTACCATGAAGCATGAATAATTTTTAAACCCTCTGGCGAATGGCGAAAAAAAACGCGCATATCGCACGAACAGATTTCTGAATTTTGGAGTATTGAGTATTGGAGTATTGGAGTATTCCAACATTCCAACATTCTAATATTCTAATATTCTGGAACTGTCCATCTCGGTAGGCTATTTTTAGTCCCGCGAAGCCCAAAGGGCGAAGAGGGAAACCTACGGTCTGCGATAGAAGTGAGATTATTGTATAGGAAAAAAATCTTTGTCAAATAAAAATCTCATTCTCATCCTGACTATAGAGTTCTGAGTTGATTTTCACGATAAGTCTATATAATCAGGAAAATTATCAATACTTATGAGTTCTCTAAAAAAAGTCTTCATCCTCTCGGGTCCTGCATGAGCTGGGAAAAATACGGTCTGGGATCGCATATCACAAAGTTGTAATGATATAGTAGAGGAGAGTATTAGCGTAACCACGAGACCAATTCGGGCTGGGGAGGTAGATGGCAAGCATTATCACTTCATATCAGAAGAAGAATTCAAAAGAAAGATTGAAGCACAAGACCTCATAGAGTATGCAGTAACTCATACCTATTATTATTGATCGACATATAGTGAACTCGATCGTATAAGTAAATCTGGTAAATCACCAATCTACATAATTGACGTGAAATGAATGATGAACCTGAAAAGTTTATTGGAAAAAAAGTGATATACGGTTGTGACGATTTTTCTCCTCCCCCCTTCGATCGAGGAGATGAAGCGTAGGCTGAGAGATCGTGGAACTGAGTCAGAAGAGCAGTTCCAGATTCGCCTCGACACAGCCATGACTGAGTTCGAACAGCAGTATTTCTATGATATCCGCATCGTGAATGACGATCTCGATAAGACGGTACAAGAACTCAATGCTATTTTATATATTGAATAATGGATTATTCAGCACCTCATATTCTCTCATTGTGCTCCGGAAACAACGCCTTCGCCTGGGAAGAACGCATGAGAAAATATGGAAAGAGTCCAATCCTCACCATTCCCTCTCTGATCGATGGGACGATTGATGATGTCTTGCTCGGAGATACCATCGTGTTTGAAGAAATGGAAGATGGAAAGCTCAGACCCTGCACATGACTCAAGCATTTTGTGAGGATACTATATTTGGCACCTGAAGGAAGGGGGTTCGGGGGTGACAATCGCACCAAAAGAGAAGATCGAGAAAGAGTAAGCCAAAATCGAGTTGTCACCCCCGAGACCTTTGGTACTTTCGGTCACGAAAGTACGGAAATGGTTCTCTGAAAAAAAGAAAAGGAAATCATCATCTTCGACAATCACAACCACGCCCTCTATTGCTGGCTCGATGCCATGAGATGAGGTATTATAGATCCCTGATTCGAGCTCATCCATATCGATGAACACTCCGACCTCTGGGAGAACGAATATACATTGGAACTAGATAGAGCACGAAAAGATGAAGAATATGCATGGGAGTTCACGAATCACTCCTGCAATGTCGGGAACTATATCCTGCCAGCACTTCGATCAGGACTCATTGGCGATATGATCCGCATCGAAAATGAATACCAGATCGATCAATATATGAGCTATGAACCGAGTGAGAATAGTATACTCAATCTCGATCTCGATATCTTCGCTCCTGATCTCGATCATATCCCTGAGGAGAAAAAAATACGACTCATAAAACATTTGATCCCTCGAGTAAAGTATGTTACAATTGCAACATCACCTTATTTTATCGATCAATGACTGGCACTGCAGAAACTACGAAAGATCTTGCAAGAGACGGAGATACCTCTATAAAATGAATTCTCGAAGCAGCAATATCTTTATGACTCTCTTCGATAGTTGATACATGATGAGCATTGGATTTTTATGAGTCCGAGGAACATAGACCATGATTTATTCATCACATAACTAGTTGAATCTGTATAGCAAGAGTTGGAAATCTCTCCTCTGAAGAAACTCTCCTTATTAATGCACTAGATGAATATATAAAGGCATTTGAAGTAATGCTCAAACGGGCTCGAAGTAATAAGTCAAAAAAGAGCTTATTCAAAAGTTTTCTCGAGTGACTAAAACAATTATGATTATTATGAAGTCATTCAATTCTCTCAGGAACTATACAAAAAATTGTTCACGATGTTCTGAATGTTACTACTTCATAGCAACCTTCTTTTTTCTATCGGTTCCATGACCTCGGATATACTTCAGATGGTCATTCTCATGGTGATCATGTGGCGGATGGGGCATATGTTCTGTTCGGGTAACTCATCCCTCTTTCTCACTCGCATAGCTCGAGATGGGAGCGAGGATGAGAAAAGAAGTGAGAATGAGTGAGATTCGAAGTAGATACATAATTTTTGTATAGATTTTATATATTTTACCATATAATATATATTTAACAACCTTATTTTCGACTTTCTTTTTTCTGATTTTCTCTATAATGCCCGCATGAAACAGCTGAGCCCAACTCATACATATGCAGACAATAGAAAGGCTCGATTCGACTATGAGATCATCGAAGAGTTCGAGGCAGGGATACAACTCTATGGAGAAGAAGTCAAGAGTATTCGCAAGTGAAGTATCAACCTGCGTGGATCCTATATCCTCATCACGAGTGGACGTCCGATACTCGTCGGAGTCCATATATCGGAGTATCCTGGTGGCATGAGGAGGCTCGAACCGAAACGTGAACGGATACTTCTCATGAAACAGAAGGAGATCGCCCGTTATGAACTCAAGACGAAGGAAATGGGCGCATCTCTCGTACCCATGGAAATCTACTCGAAGGGGAATCTGATAAAGATACGTGTGGCACTCGTGAAGTGACGCAAGAAATGGGAGAAAAAAAATGTCCTCAAAGAACGAGATATCGAACGAGAAACCGCTATAAAATTCCGATTCTAAAAATGATTAACGAACGATTCCAGTCATATTTTCGAGAAAATCTCTTCGCTCAGGATGAAGAGGGATTTTCTGAATTTCTAAAAAGCCTCGAGAAACCACTTCCGAAAACCATACGGATCAAGCCAGGAAAAATTGATTGCGTGAGGAAAAGTCTCGAGGATAATGGCTATATTCTGAATCAGACGCATATTTCAAGCTGCTTCGAGATCGATCGGATCGCGGAATTCAACCCCTTCGAGCGACGACTCGGCTATGCACTGGATCATCTCGTAGGGAATTTCTATATCCAGGAACTCGCGGCTGCTCATCCGGTTCATATTCTCGCGGATGGAGTGATCCATCATGAACCGCTTCTCATCCTCGATATGGCATCGAGCCCAGGAGGAAAGACAACCCAGCTCGCAGAATATTTTCCGAAAAGTTTTATCATCGCGAACGAGCCGACACGGGAACGGATTCCTCAACTCCTCCAGAATCTCGATCGTATGGGAAGTCTAAATATCGGAGTAACACTCTATCCTGGCCAGTATTTTGCCCGTGAAGCCGAGGTTTTCGACCGTATATTGCTCGATGCCCCCTGTAGTGGTGAGGGAACTGCCTTCCGATGAAGCGATGTCCTCGCGAACTGGCATCTGAAAAGTGTGAAAAAAATCGCACACCTCCAAGAAAAACTCCTCGAATCTGCCCTGATCGCACTCAAAGTAGGAGGTGAGATGATCTACTCGACCTGTACACTCAACCTCATCGAAAATGAATGAGTCCTCGAATCCATGCGAGAGAAATATCCTGATACCTTCGAGATCTTATTTCAGAAAAAGTGGTGGCCCCATATCGATGGAACAGGATGATTTTTCGTCGCGAAACTCCTGAAGAAAAATGCAATAGATCCAAAATGATCCAGCATCGACGAAAAAGCAAATGAAGAAATCACTCACCTTCGAGACCTCCAGTGACTTCCAGAATATGCGAGAAATGGAGAGAAAGTGAACTACTATAAGTTTCGAGACAAGATCCTCGCGGCTGCCTCTCATCCAGAGATCGATTCCCTTCGAAAAAAATACTATTTTATGCGTCTGGGTGAGGAAGTCGCAAAAATCGATAGTGGCTATATCCTCTCGAGCTTTGCGGGACGGGATCTCGAAATGGATGAGATGAGAGTGGTGCTCGATAATGAATCGAATCTCGATGACTACCTCCGTGGCAATCCGAATATACCAGTAGAAAAGGATGGACACGTATTGATCACCTATAATGATACAATTATCGGGCTCGATCGTGGAAAAAATGGAATGATCGAAAATATATTCCCCAGAGATTGGCGACGAAAATAGAAAAAACTCCAGAATCATTCCTGAAGTTTTTTTGTGCAGGAGGACTATTTCGAAAGTTCATCGATCTTTTCAGTGAATGCCTCAAATGGGTATGCTCATTCGATAATGGCTGTTTTTCCTGTCTTGTTATTTTTGATAAGTGTTCCCGGTGTTCCTCCGAGTTTATAGCTAATAGCCTCATCTGTTTGTGATTTGAATACTGAGAGGGTTTCTTTATTATCGAAACATGATTGCCACTTCGCTGTATCGAGTCAGATGAGCTTCGCAATCTCAGGAAGTCTCGATACAGGGAATATACGTCGGCTATCGAGAGAGAGATCCATGATCGCTGTATAGAATTGTACATATGGTACTGCTCCTCCAACTTTCTCTGCACAGAGAGCTCCGAGGGCTTTTGGCTCCGTACCTGGATGATTCACTCAACGGTTATTTTTATAGATAAAATTCACACCCTCTCCATATTTCTGAAAAAGTTGTTCTTTTATTTTTGTATCATGGTATTGCTTGATACAAAATGGGCACTCCATATCAGAATACTCTATCACTGATATTTTAGCTTCTGGGTTTCCTTCTATGACCGAACCATTCCGAGTCACTGCGGTGATACTTGAAGCAGGGACAATTGTGATTTTTTCACTGCTCATATCTGAGGTACTGGTATTACCTCACTTCTGGCCTCACTGTGATTTTATGAATTCTTTGAGTTGTGGGAGATTCTCAGTGAATTGTATGAGTTGTGCCTGATTGAGGAGCTCATAATTCGACTTCCCTCCGACTTTTGTATATTCGACTTCAAGGATTGCTTTCTTGATACCGAGGGGATCATTGTTCGCGGAGATGCTAAATGTATTCCCAATCAAGAGATAGATGACGGCAATATTCAGTGCGATCGATATGAGAACAACGATAAGGATCAAGAGATTTCCCACGCTTTGGGGTCTGTCATGGATAACACTGATTCATTCTAATTCAGGAGTTGTTTTTTTAGCTGTTGTCATGGTATGATGGTGAGATATAGAAACAGGAGAATTCTATAAGGAACGAGCATAAAATCAATGCAAAAAGAAAAATAACTTTGACAAAAATGGGCATTCACATCTAGGATGATACCCTATTGTTTCACGAGTGCATAGAAAGCCCGAATTCCTATCATAGCGGCATTATCCATCGAGTAGAGATTCTTCACTGGAGCAATGAAATAATATCACTCTTTCTCAGCTTTCTGAGAGATCATATCTTTGAGTCTGGTATTGGCACTGACTCAGCCCGCAAGACAGATATTTCGTAATTCATATATCTCTGCTGCGAGAAAAAGTTTATGAACAAGTACCTCTATGATCGCAGACTCTGTAGCATAGGCTATCATCTGTATCTTCTCATCTGTGAGGATCTCAGAAGAGTCTACGTATCGCTTAATAGCGGACTTCAGTCCTGAAAATGAGAAATCAAGAGAATCTTTTTCAAGATAGGAACGAGGAAAAAGCTTCAGTGCATTCATTTTTTCTGAATCAGTAGCATTGGAGGTGAATAGTGATGAAAGTTTTGCGATCTTGGCTCCTCATGGGAATCCGAGTCACATCATCTTCGCCACTTTATCGAAACACTCACCCGCAGCATCATCACGAGTCTGTCAGATAAGCTGGAACTCATCGAGACTCTTCCAGAGATAGAGCTCAGTGTGCCCACCCGAGACCGTGAGGGTGATATTCGGGAAATGGATATCAGCCGTATCCCGCTCGAGAAAGTTCGCGAACATGTGGGCCTCGATATGATGGATCCACATGAGGGGCTTTCCGAGAGAGAGGGAGAGTGTCTTCGCGACCGTCATGCCAGTGAGGAGGGACGGGAGGAGTCCGGGTTCCCGAGTACACGTGATCACATCAATCTGATCAAGTGTCATATTCGAATCTCTCAATACATCTTCAATACAAGGAAATATTGCATTCGCATGACTGCGAGCCGCTACTTCAGGAACGACCCCCCCGGTGACATCATGTTCGAGTTGAGTACGAGTCGACATCGAGAGGATCGTACGATCTCGCATAAGGGCTACGGAAGTATCATCACAGGATGTTTCGAAGGCAAGGGTGTACATTTGGAATGTTGGAATGTTGGAATGTTGGAATGAGTATATTTTTTCGTGTAACTTGTCAAATACTTCGTGTTATCTAAACAATCAGTCCATGATCTCTGAGTGTCTCTATCTGTGCTTTCGTACAGATCGTTGAGAGTTCATCCGGGGTGAGGTTTTTGACCGCATCGATACTACCTGCGAGCTTCAGGAGCTTCTTACGAGTGATTGGTCCAAATCCTGGTAGTTCTTCGAGAATATTCTTTTTCATACTTTTCATACGAGCACTTCTATTCGCTGTGATAGCGAATCGATGAGACTCATCACGTGCCTTCTGGAGGAGCATGAGTTCTCCTGTTCCCTTTTCGAAAAGAATAGGATTTTTTTGTCACGGAAGAAATATTTCTTCCTCGCGTTTTGCGATCGAACAAATTGAAGGTATCTGTCATTCCTGCGAAGGCAGGAATCTAGCAAGGAAAGATTCATTATTTTCTGGATTCATGGGCAAGCCAGGTATGACAGAAGGTATAGCAATATCTCATTTTCAAGTTAGTTCCTGGATAGTATGATTTTTCAGACTGCTCTCGTACTTCCAATACCCTTCACGTATTCCCGAGATGGCACTCGAGAGCTGTCATTTCCCTCAGTCGATGATTATGAGGTGAGGAAAGTTCTTTTGTTCCATTCACTCAAGTGTCCGCCGGAGCATAACTTCACGATGGGAGGCAAAATCATCAATCTTCCCGATATAGGGTAGGGATTTGATATTATATTTTCGGTAACGACTCGGATCTGGTTTTCCATTTACGATAACCGCACGGCTTGCCACCGTGAACTGACCGTTGGTATGCGAGATATCATAACACTCGAATACGATTTCTCCTTTCTTCGGTACCGGGTAAGCAAGTTTCTCGAGGATATTCACCATATATTGCCGCGTGAGAACTTTATTTTCCAGAGTAGCGAGTTCAGACTTATAGGCATACTCTCTCAGTTGATTCAGCGTGAAGGCGAGGAGGTCATTTTTTGGTCATGATTTTGGGACTTCGAGTGTGATTCTTCGTAGTTTCAGGAATTCGAGGAATCCCTCATCTTCGAGTGGGGACGCGAGGATGATGGTATCGGGAAAATCACTCTGTACTTCATCCGTGACATACTGAAGGGCTAAAAACTCGAGAAACATCTCATCAGGAGTAGCTGCGAGCTTGGTAGTCAGTTCATGGCGAAATATGGAAATAATCTGCCCCGATCGGACCTGTGTGAGGCCGATAAAATACCTTTCATACTTTTCATACGCTACAACTATGTCCATATCTCAGCCACTCAAATCTCGTACTCGTTGCCGTTCGTGAAGAGTACGGAGAGATTCGATCACTTCCTTGGTTTCCTGAGCCTTCTCGAAGTCGAGCCCTTTCGCATAGGAGCGCATTTCAGTTTCGAGTTCAGTGAAGAGGGATACCGATTCACCTCTGAGAAAACTGCGTACTCGATCGATATGCAAAGTATGTTCTACTATTTTTTCTTTTTCGAGGATGCATGGTGCTGGACAGAGTCCGATATAGTAATCCATACAGGGAATACTCCTTCCTGCCTTATCTGTAATTTCTATGTGCGCGGCATCTCTCGTCCGAGCAAACTTCATCCGACAATTACGAATACGAAATATCCGTCTCAGTGCACGAACTGATTGCTCAACACTGGAAACATAGGGACCGAAATATTCCCCTCCATCTCGAATCTTCTGGCGTGTCTTGATGAGTTCAGGAATCGGACTACCCGTGATCTTGATATAAGCAAGATTCTTATCATCCTTCATGAGGATATTGTACTTGGGACGGAGGTGTTTTATGAGATTGGTCTCGAGAATAAGCGCCTCGACCTCACTCGAGGTAAGGGTAACCTGAATATCATGGATCTTCCCGACCATCTGTCGCTTCGCGAGATTGAGATCCTCAGTCCGAGCAAAATAACTATTCACTCGACTTTTGAGATTCTTTGCCTTTCCGACATACATAACCTCTCCCTTTGCATCCTTCATCTGATAGACTCATGGACTTGTTGGGAGATTCGAGAGGATTCACTCGAGATGTGCAGGAAAAATAACCTTCATAGTTATATACTATAAAAAAGAGAGAAAACCGCAAATATTGAAAAATAGTACCACTTTTTGACTGATACTCGTTTTTCGATAGAATACTCTCATGAATAAAAACTACTATGATATCCTCGGGGTTTCGAAGACGGCGAGTGATACTGAGGTGAAGAAAGCATATAAAAAAAAGGCATTGGAGTATCATCCTGATCGCAATAAGGGAGATAAAAAGGCGGAAACAAAATTCAAGGAAATTAATGAAGCCTATCAGACCCTCGGTGATAAGGAAAAAAAAAAGAACTATGATCAGTTTGGATCTGCCGAAGCGAATCCATTTGGAAATAATCAATGAAATCCATTCAGTTGAGGAGCACGAACATGATGACGCGCAGGTGGATCAACTGACTATGAGGATATCTTCTCGGGATTCGGCGGAGGTGCTCGACAGACAGGAGGATTCCAGTTCGATATCGGAGACCTCTTCGGTGGATGAGCCACACGCTGATGATCGGAAAGGTACAATCAGAACCATCAAGATGAAGAAGAAAAACATATCGAACATCTCGATGTGACGAAGACTCTAGAGATTCCATTTCTCGACTTTCTCTATGGTACCACTCTCGATATAGAAACCGTCTATTCGAGGCACCTCTCACTCAAGGTAAAACCTGGAACTAAACCTGGAACGAAATACAAGATCTCAGGAAAATGACGCACGACAGGAGGTCGGACGGGAGATATGTTCGTGATCGTAGATGCGAAGATGCCTCGTCTCCCGCTCGATCCAACAGTGGAGAAGATGCTCGATGCGATACGTTACCAGATATAGCTCGAAGA
>JAYUQR010000145.1:0-20101 GCA_043756665.1 Candidatus Altimarinota bacterium
AAACCTGGAAAATTTGTAAGAATCCCTATTAGAATGAGACGTTCTAAAAACCAGATTCAATGTCAAGATGAAATGTATGAGGTCTAGTGAGCAGTTACATTTTCAAAAGAAAATACCTCCTGACGATGCAAGAGGTATTTCGACTTGTATATCTATCATCTATAAGCTATTTTCTAAGTGCTACTTCACAACTCTCGTCACACTATAGTTATTCAGGTACTGTGAGAGGAGGGGTGGAGGTGAGACCAGTGGACGGTTCGAGTAGGAGAGGATCACTCCTGTCGTGAGATTCTCATAGGCAGTCGTTCCTCGGACATAGAGTCGAGAATCAAAGAGTGGTTTTGCATCACCATAGAAGCTGCCATCGACCTTCAGGATTTTTTGTGTCGCTCCATGAGATGACATGAATTGCCCACCCCTTCATCCATCTGGAATCGTGACATAGACTCCAGCCATATTCGTCACTCAGAACTCTGCAGGAACAGTTGTTCCAGGATATACTTGGATATTGCCACCCTTCACGATAAATGCCCAACTCGACGACGAGTCATTCGAAGGATAGATGAGATTACATCGAATAATAAGATCACCTCCCTCGACGATGACCGTACGTACACCAGTAAGTTCGAGCGTATTATTCGGACCACACGCACTGATCGTGAGACTTCCACCTTTCACCGAGAGGATGTTCTTATTTCCATTGACTGCGAGTGTCTCGAGCCCTAAGAGCGTCGATACTGAGAGAGATCCTCGCCCATTCGCATTCGTCTGCACATCGATATTCGCAATAGGTTGCGTTGAGGCGGTATTTGTATTGGTCGTCGTCGTTGTATTCCCTCGGATTCCTACGAGAAATGCATCGACGAGATTCGAGGCATGCGTATAGCGTTCGATACCACGATTCACCGTCCCCGCACTGCCTCCGACGAGTGATCCTGAGACCTTCACATCGAACCATACGAGTGGGATATAGTGAGCGATATCACTTCTCGAACCATTCGAAAGGGTGAGAGTTCCTCCCTGATTTTTTGACTTTCAGAGAAATGCACTTGCCAGAGTAATCATATTCCCTCTCTGATCGAGATATCGTGCTGCTCACTTGAAGAGAGTGATATTGTTGCTATATTTTGCATCCTTATTCACATAGGTCAGTGGAGGAGTACAATCGACTCCATCAGGGATCTGGTATTGCCCGAGTCCCATGATGATATAATTCGTACCACATATTCGTTCTCTAGTATGTGTATATCCATCCTGATTGAAATACGTACCGAACTGTGTTCTGATCTCATTTGAAGTGAGCCCATTCCCATCAGAGGAGAGAAATATTTCTTTATCTGCACGGATAATCATAGGCATCTGGAGATCCGTCTTGAGACCGAATCATACCGTATCTGCGACCGTGAAGAGTGAAGTTCACTCTCCGACGACCATACGATTATCCTTGAATGGAAGCTGGCTCACCCATGAATGTCAGAGTCGGACATTTGTGAGTTTTGGGATCGTGATCCACATATTTGAGAGAGGATTCGCTCCTGGATTGGTTGTGATGGCATGGACCTTACAGCTCGCACTACAGGAAGAGGTGGCATTATTCCCTCATCGGATATCACATTCCTCATCATCAATCGTCCCGATACGGCCATCAGCACCTGCAGGCTGGATGACGCCATCACCACAGTATGACCCTCCACCTCCTCCTCCACCTCCTCCTCCACAGAAGAGTGTCTGCGCATTACACAGTCAGAATCCTGTTGCATCAGCAGGGTAACAACGCCCGACACCGACATCGAGCTCACAGGAAACGAGCGAGTTATAGCCCGCACAGGTTCCATTCGGAACGCCATTGACACATTTCTTTCCATAATACGCGACGCCACCTCCCCCTCCTCAACCTCCTGTCGTCGTGATCGTCGAAAGACATGCACCAGCGGCAGATCCCGTGAAAATCGTTCCTGAAAGCGTCTTATCCTGGATACGACAGGTCGTGGTGAACGCGGTACTACTCGTTCCTGGGAGTGAGCAGACTCGACTCGCAGATCCTGACCATCCACTCGTATTTCCTCCACAATTGATATCATACTCGAGATTCGCCGGGAGCCCAGTATACCCTATCGCACTACAGGTATAGGTAATCGGAGTATTCGGAGCATTTGGATTGGTTAGAGGATTCGCCGTGAGTGCACCACAGGTCGGATTCAGAACCACCTTCACATTCGCGGGGTCGGTATTATTATTTGGATTCGAGTCTCATGGATTGCGGACGGTAGCGATATTCGAATAAATACCAGCAAGGATCGCAGCATCTGATCGTGCAAAAACAGTGATCGTCGGGAACGCAGCACCGACAGCGAGATTCTCTGTACGACTACATGACCATGATCGGTTTCCATTCGCTCCACTCGTACAGGTCCAACCTGCCTGATTCGCGACAGATCCACTGATCGTGATCCCAGCAGGGAGGGTATCTTCGACGGTCGTCATCCCTGTCGCTATGACGGTACCGAGATTACGGATATCATAAGTGTAGACAAGTGGTGCACTGGCGCCAATGATGAGGATATTTTGTTCTCCATTCCCTTCGAGGGAGGTATTGCGATCCTTTAGGCTCCCATCTGTGAGATTGTTTCCGACTTTTTTCACGATCGTGAGGTCGAATGTTCCTGGCGGAGGAACAACGACATTCGCAGGATTACAATTATTTTTCTTATACTGTCCGAGATTCGGATTGTATGGAGCTCCTTCATCAGGATCATTTGGATTCGAGAGACATGCGACATTTCGGAGTGTGCCTACTGGAGCCGTTGCTTCGAGTTTCGCGACGAGGGTAATCAGAGGATAGTCTTGTCCAGCCGCGAGTATGTCATCACGAAAACACTCGAATCCTCCTACGATATTCGTACAGGTCCATCCTCCCTGACTCGCCGTGATCGTGAGTGGTGTGACCCCAGTAGGGAAATCTATATCTCGTACAGTTGTCCTCCCACTTGATGCGAGTACTCAATAGTTATGCACGAGAAATGTATAGTTGATCGATCCATCGGCATTGGCTCTCGCGGAGTCATCATTGCCATTCACGAACTTCGTGAGTCCGAGGTCGAATCCTGTGGGATTCGCTGGATTCACAGTTGCAGCATCGCTATTGCGGATATCTTCGTTGCAGACGAGTGCTGGATTCTCACCATTGGCTCCTGCGAGGGTAGGATCTGGAGTCGATCCATCTGTACGACATCGCTTCCCTATGACTTCATACGGATTCGAGACATAGGCAACATTCGTATATGCTGATGGGCGATAGGCGATATTCGTCACTCTCGCTGGAACAGTAATCGTATTGTACACTTGATTCGCTGTGACTGATACATTCGTCGTACAAGTGAAGTCACGATCTCCTACTCTCGTACATGTCCATCCATTTCCCGTCGGAACGAGACCTGGCTGGAGAGTCACTGGTGCAGGGAGGATATCGCGAACAGTGGTTGTTCCTGTGGAGGATCCTGTCCCATTATTGGTGACGATGATGTTGTAGTTATAGTCCTCACTCGCAGCTATAGGGGCAAAAACATCATCTCCTTTCACATATTTTTTCACTGAGAGATCGAATTGTCCCACTACCTGGATACAGGCAGGATCGAGCTGAGCTCCTGGGATAACTGAGTCACACCGTGGTGGGGGTGGAGGAGGTGGCGTATCATTGGCACAAAGAGCTGGATTCGTCGGATCATTCGATGCACAGATATAGGCGACATTATGGAGGTCGATCCCTGTAGGAGCATCAGGACTGAGAACGACGGGAATAGTGAACGTATAGATACCTGAATTCGCTGGGAGATTCGTTTTTTTCTTCCCGACGAATGTAATCCGAGGGAGTGTCTCTCCTGGAAATATAGTTGATCCAGTCGCGAGAGTCCAGTCATTTGTCACATCAATATTCGCGGGATTGCGGATCATAATATTCCCAGTGAATGTGAGATAGGATGGAAGAGTGTCCTTTACCATGACGTCGAGTGCTGGATTCACTGAGATATTTTGTACCTGATAATAGTAATTAAATACCTCTCCTGGTCGGAGCTTCACTGGAACCGTCTGGCTATCTCCTGTGGCAGTGATGTCTTTCGCATATTTCTTGATCACTACTTCTGAGAATACAGGAGCCGCTGATGGCGTGACGGTCTTGGTACAGGCGACACTCGTGATGGTGTCATTGATCGTACATTTCGCTGTATATGTCCCGACGACTGGATACCGACATGTTCCCGTCGGATTCAAAATATTCGTACCGTTTCCACAATCGATCAGATACTTTACCGCGCTCGTCGCACTACAGGAAACTGCGACATCGAGTGGAGCAGTTCCAGTGGAAGGATTCACTGTGAGACTATCACAGCTCGCAGGAGAGGGTGGAGTATTCACGGGTTGACATGCAACACTACAGCCAGCGCTTCCCCAAGCGGTCTTCGATGGATCGGCAGGATCACAGGTCTCACCTTCTGTAGAGTCTATGACACCATCGCCACACCAGGTAATTTGATACAACTTACATTCTCGATGAGTTTCTCATGCCGACCAATCATTCCCTATTTTTTGGCTATATATTACATCGTAGTTGATAATTAAATTATCATTTGCTCGTATAGGTGGATGCGAATCTATAGAATACATAGTACTTTCAGCTACCCTTCAGGTTTCATTAGGTGACCATATATGTCCATCAATTACACTTTGTGATTCAGAAAATACTGGATTTGTTCCATAATTATATTGTGGTAGAAATTCCCACTGTACCTTATTCACGAAAACTGGATTACCAGTCGTATTAGTCATCTCATCATAAAACTTATAAGAACTTCAGGCTCTTAAAGTTCAATAAAATGTCTGATCACAACTTACTGCTGCTAAAGCATGATCTAATCAAGTGATAAGAAATAAAAGTGAAATCAGAAATATTTTTTTCATAAATAATGGAATTATAAAGTGACGATGAAGAGTGATTACTGTGGTGGATTTTTTTCTACCGATCATCAGAGAACGGGAATTCATGACTCTATAGAAGGTGTGTTGGAATAATTATCAGATTTTCATATAGTAGTAATTCATGGCGGATCAATTTTTTTTTCGAAATTACTCGCTTCTTTACCGATGCAAGATGATAAGAGTACCGTAGTTAAAATAAGTAAAAATACTGTTTTCATGATAAGTTTGTTAGTTAGGTGACTCGATTACTGACTCAGCTGCTGAAAATATAGCAAGAGCTCATGATGTGTTTCGTAATGCTATTTCCATTCCCTGAGCTCATTTTTGTACTACTATTTCCGTGATATCCTTTATCATTCATTTATTTCAGAGAAACTGTTCCATTGTCTGACCAGGAGCAAGACGAAAAGTACCACCTCAAGTTAAAGTAATAGTATTCTTTGTTGTATCTACAATTCACACTTGTTGACCGTTTATTTGAATGAGAGCTTCTCCTGGTTTAGTACTGATTGTTCGTACTTCTCCTGGTTTCGTTGTTATTGTTGTCTTATCTCTTCATTGTAATATCTTTCCTAAGACTCATAAAGTACTAAACCCGAGAGCACTCTGTCTAGCTTCGATATTTAGAAAATTTATAGGAGTTGTATAGTCGAGAGTTGCTACCGGCTGAGCTGTCTGAATAATTGGCATCCGATTTTCTCATTCTAAAACAAATAGAGGATAGGCGATACCATGTGTACGATTCATACAGACATTGCCTGCGATCATCGCACGAGCTTCAAACACCTGAGCAGGCTTTCCATCTTGTTCTGTAAGTCACTTCACTCAGAGAGAATTTATTATTCCAGACTTCAGATAAATTACATACTGTTCTAGAGTCACTGTAAGAGGAACTTCTCATGGCTTTGTGTTAGCTAATAAGAATTTATTGAGCTTATCGACTTGACCTTGAACTCATTTCTCTTTATTTTTTACGAGTCACTTCGTCGCAAGAGCATCGATAACTTGCTCACGAGATTCTCCAATAAGTGGTACCGTCTTGCTATGAACTGCAAATGAACCATCCATAGTATCGAGTCGATGTACTCCTCATTCAATCTTTCCTGTTTTTTCATTTTTATACGTTGGAGTCGCTGCTACCATAAGGGTCATCTCTTGATCTGGATAGAGAGCAGATGCTTGTCTTGGAGTATATTTTTCAGACTTAAATGATGCCTCAGACTCAACTCGCGTAATCCCCACCGCATCGAGAAGACGCTTCTCTGCAGCAAGGACATCAGCTTTACGCATACTATCTACTCACTTCTGATCTGGTGAGACTCGATCTCGAGAACCAGCATTACCATAAGTATATGTATTTCCTTGGAGTGATATATTTTCAAAATTCAACTTTAGCGATTTTGCAAGAGCTGGATATTTCTTTCCTTGTTCGATGACTTCAAGTACCTTTCTTGCACCTTCCATATCTTGAGCACCGAGAGCTCGAAGAAATTCTCCCCATACTTTTGGGTCAGCATGCCCTACATAGTAGAGTTGATTTTCGAGTGCAAATTTTGGATCCCCTTCTCGTACATTTCTCACTCCAGTAATTTTTTGCTTCGGACGATCCGCTGTAGGAACTACACTCGTAGCAGCTGCCTCAGGCTGAGTGGCTGTATCATTGAAGGTAAGGGTATATGTGCTATTACCATTGTCAGAAAAATGGAATGTTTGGACTTTACCACTCTCGATCTTATATGTTCCATCTGATTCTGGCCGTACTCCAGCGACAACTACTTTAAGAGGAGCCTGATCTCATGGAAGTTGAATCTCTGAAGGAATCGTATGAATCCACTTTTTTGATGTTAGATCGCGATCTATTTTAACTCCTGCATCAACAAGGAATTCAGAAGGAACATCTGATTTTGTAATTCTTCTTTCGAACTTACCATATGCACCCTCTTTCGTATCTGCTCGAGTTCCACGAATCTCCTCGCGCCCAGCTCAGACAAATAGAAGTCAAATATTTACTTTCCAGTCAGTCCCCTTTCGTGTAAATCCTTCATTGAGGATATATGATTGGATAAGTGCTTTTTTAAAGACATCACTTTTTATATCAACTCCCGCACTAGCCGCAAGCTTTGCTACAGAAGGATAAATATCCTTAAGTACTGGATGACTGTCATACTTGTCTTCCATAACAGCCTTTGTATACGAACGGATATCCTCATAGTATTTTTCGACATTTCCTTCTTTTTCATTTGCACCAAGAGTGATGCTTGCTCTTCGTCCCATAGCAGCTTCTTTGAGCCATAACAGAGCATTGCCGAGACCATTCCAGAATCCTCATTTTTTATCAGCATTAAATTCATTTACAAATGTATCTGCTTTTACTGCATCTGCTTCGTGTCAGGCAACTATTATCCCACCACTAGCAACAGAAGCAACTACAGTGAGTCCTGCCCCAAGAAGTGTTTGTGTAGCTGGAGAAAGAGACGAAACATCAACTCATTTGAGATCAATAGTAAGTGGATTATTTCCATTTCAAATTACTACTGCTTGGCGAATCTGTCCGAAATACATCTCTGTCTTTCCCTGAAGAAGTGCGTCCATACCAGCATTTCCTCCACCAAGTTGTTGGAGAATACGTACAGATTGATCGAGAGCCATCTGGAATTTTTTACCATCTGGTTTATCTCCAGGTTTTTCTCCTACGACATTCTCGTAGACTTTCTGCCATCCACCTTCTGTATATGCCACAGCACGAGATACTGAACTTGCAAGAGCTTCTTTCGATACGATAGTACCTGTATATCCTTCAAATAGAGGTTTTACAAGAGAATTTTTCGATCGATCAACTGGTCTCAGGGCACTACTCTGAGAAAGAACTGGTGCACCTGGAGGAATGGCATCGACAAGGGCAGTAGCTGTTCAATCGATAACAACTTTTTTGTCTATTTGAAAAAGTGCAAGTATAGCAAGAGCTTCTGGACTATGAGCAACCACAGGAACAGAAGGAACTACTTCTTTAAAGAAACCATCAAGCTTAAGTGCAAGTGCATACTCTCTTTGTGATTTTTTATCCGTTTTACTATTAAGTTCAGCTATTTTAGAATCAAGCCAATCTCGAAATGCTCTCTGATCTTCAGGACTTGCATACTTCAATCGAGACTTAATGAGATTATCTTTTGACTCTCTTGAAGCCGAATCGTTAGACTCGATTTCCAACATCATAGTAACAAGTTTTGCTTTTGGTGTTTGTGCACTAAGGTCAACTGTTCATCGTGGTGCATCACTTTTCCACCTCACCCCATTCTTCGTAAGCTGTACTATGTTTTTGATATTTCGAGTAAACATATGGATAGAATTAAAATATAGATTTACTCTTCTACACTACCACAATTCCACTCTATTTGCAAAATCCTCAGGATTTTTCAATATTTCCACTTGATTTTATCTTTCCAGTAGCTCTTGTCAAGTATTTTTTATATTATTCATATATTGTCAATATATTGGATTCTCCTAATTCAATCCGAGAACAGTGGAAATCTTCGAAAATCCTGCCATGAAAAAAATCCTCAAAATGAGGATCAGATAGAACAATTGAGAATCGTCATCGACAAACTATCTTCTCAGGTATTTCGGTACAAATGAGGGTTCATCTTCTCTCGCAAGCTGATCAGATATATGCGTGAATGCCTGATGGAAGAGGACGCGATTGTTCGCAGACTCAGCACGGAATTCATCTCGGAAATCTCATACGGTCTCTTCCAGTGATCAAAGTCGAGTCTTGACTTCCGTCATACCTGACTTCAGTTCCGAGACGTCAGACTTCAGTTCCGAGATATCTGATTGCATGGTCTTCATCAGAGTGAGCATTTCTTGCTCAAATGGAGAGTACTGAGTCATACTATAAAAAGTGAGAAATATATAAAGATAGTATATACTATTCTTCTGGAAATCAAAAAAACCGAGCCATTTCGGCTCGACCTTTTGAGAATATATATCTGTATATATTGTATGTATTACATCTTTCTTTTTAGAGTGAACATCATCCCAAATGCGATGAAGAAAGCTGCAGCGATCAGAAGTGCTGTCTCAGGTCCTGTTTTTGTCTTGGTTACCTGAGATGGTTCTGGAGTCTTCGTAGAACCAGTCGCTACAGGAGGAGTAGCTGTCGCAGTGGCAGATTCGAGCTTATAGGCGACACACTCATAGTGAGTGGTTGCTGGACCTTCGGAAGCTGTACCGAGATCCATCGTATGTGATACGACTGGGAATCGTAAAAGTCAAACAAGGTCTCCTGCCTTTTTATTCGTCTTTTCGAGTGTATATCCAGCTCCGAGATCTGCATCATAGAACTTTACCTTTTGACCACCGGCGAGGAGGAATTGGGATTTTGATTCACCGGGAGGTGTCACCCAGACGATATCACTCGAATATTTCCATACGTTTGCCTCTGAAGCTGGGAGTGTAGACCATGTTGTATCTCCGAATCGTACCATATTTGGCATTTTTTGTTCTTCCTTATATGCTGAGAGAGTCATAGAAGAGCTATTGGTCCAGTTATCATAGAGCCCCGTGAGCTTTTCGCCAACTTTTACACTTCCTCCATCGAAACACTGATCACAGCTATTGATAGCAAATGATGAGTTCGAACTACAGCTCAGAGTCTTGTATTCTCAGGCAGCGGATCCAGCGAGAGGAGTCACTGTACTCGATGGGGGTGCAGCAGTCAGGACTGGCTCGGTTCATTTTGGAGGAGCTGGTACTGCTGTCGCGGCAGGAGCTGGGCTCGGAGTAGGTGCAGGTGTATCACCACTCGCAGCAAATGCAAGAGGAATAGAGCTCACGAGAACTGTGAGTATTAGAATTGCTGTGGTTTTTCTCATTTGAGAAGGAAAATTAAGAATATAAATATACAGGACGTATCATATCCTGTCACGATTCTTTGTCAAAAAAAAGCTTGTAGAAAGGAGAAAATTGAATACACTATTTATACATTTGTATTATAATTATATTTTTCACTATGCTTACGAATCTTCAACAAGACCTCCACAAAGCCAAAAATCACCTACAAAATGAGCTTGCGAAACTCCAGGCTTGACGCGCGAACCCTGCGATCGTCGAAGACGTCTATGTGATGGCATATGGGAGTAGTCAAGCCCTGAGAAATGTAGCAGCAGTATCGACACTTGACGCTCAGACGATAGTCATCCAACCATGGGACAAGTCGATCATCCGTGATATCGAAAAAGGTATTTCTGACGCTGGACTCGGTCTCAATCCGAGTAATAACGGCGAATCACTCATGATAAAGATCCCTCCTCTTACAGAAGAGCGACGGCGAGAACTCGCGAAGATCGCAGCACGCCTCACAGAAGAGTGAAAGGTAGGAATCCGAACAGTACGTCAGGACTATAAGAAAAAAATCGATGCCGCAAAGACTGGAAAGGAAATATCAGAAGATGAGGCAAAATCATATGAATGAGACCTCCAGAAACAGGTCGATCTCGCTATGAAGGATATCGAGTCCCTCCTAAAAACAAAAGAGGAGGAGATCATGAAGGTATAGGTATAATTATTGATTACTGAGTATACATTGTTAATTACCTACTCCCATTCGACGTGTGCCACTGCTCGACTCTTCATTGCGAAGGGTCTTTTCGAGAGAAAAAATAGTTCAAAATACATTATTATCACGGATAAAGAACAAGATCAGAAACTCATCGATGTCTTCTCAATGATGATAACCGGGAAAAAATGGCGATATGTACACACGATCGCTGACTACTTCGAAATGGCTCGTGCGCAGGAATGATTTTTTCTCCTTCTTCCCCACGTCCTCGAAATCAGTGGAAAAAAAGAATATATCGAAAAAAAAGTCTTACACACGCTCAAGCGTTCGAGTACTCAGACTATGGAGGCTGTGATAGAGCTCCTGATCGAGCTCGGATACCATCATAGTACCTATACAGGGGAACTTGGTACCTACAAACGTGAAGGAAGTGTCATCACTCTCACACATGCGAGTACAGGGAATCTCTACCAGATCGAGTGGTTCGATACACAGATCGACAGCATCATCGAAATCGATACCAAGGGGCAACGAAGCTTCCGTGAAACTATCGATATCAAAAATGAGAGGATCTGAGAAGCAATTTTCGAGAGAAACACGGGAAAACTCAATGAGGAATTACTCGGACTTCTTGGTAATGGGACGGAACAGCAAGAAAATCGACCATATATCATCCTCAATGGATGTGACTTCCATCCCGAACTCGAGAAGCTCAGGAATCTCGTGGATATCCACTTCACAGACTTTCATCGTGAAGACTCAGTATCATTGGATGTCAGTATCCCTGATCTCCCCCATATCGAGAGTCTGAAGCACTATATAGCTGAAAATTCTACTCTTGCAAATATCCGCATCTATACGAAGAATGAAAAAACAGTACTCGATTTTCTCGAATTCCATAAACTCTCAGGATGTGAAATCATCTGAGTAGAAAAAAAGGGGCTCGAGAGTTGTGAATTCGAATGTGAGTATGAAGTATGAGGTATGAAATATAAATATGAGGATCAATGAGTAATGATGTCTGAAATACAACCAGAATGACAACAACCAACAACCAAGAACCGAGAACCGAGAACCGAGAACCAAGAACCGAGAACCATAATCCTCACCGATGATATTCTCGATTCCCTATTCGTTCGAACCAGATCGAAAAAATCGCTCGCAAAAAATCTCGATCTCCTCCTCCATCTCCATCCTGGAGATTATGTCGTCCACCGAGAACACGGGATAGCACGATTCCATATGGTCATCGAGAAGACACTGGCTGATATCCGACGTGAATATCTCGAGCTCCACTATGCTGGTGGAGATAAACTCTTCGTGCCCCTGACTGACATCTACCGTGTGAGTAAATATGTCGGGGAACTCGAACCCACACTCACGAGTCTCGCAGGAAAAGAGTGGGAACGAACCCTCGAAAAGACCGATGAAGAGCTCGAACAGATCGCAAATGAACTCATCGAAATAGCGAGCAAGAGGACTCTCGCAAAGGGAATCACTTTTCAGAAATTTCCCAAAGAGGAAGAAGAATTCAGATCAAGATTTCCTTATGAATACACTCCTGATCAGCGAGAAACGATAGATGAGATTTTTCGCGATATGGAAAGTGAGTTCCCTATGGATCGACTCCTCTCGGGGGATGTCGGATTCGGGAAGACAGAAGTCGCGATGAATGCTATCTATAAGGCAATCCTCTCTGGCTATCAAGTTGCTGTCATATCGCCTCTTCTCGTCCTCGCAGATGAGCACTATGAGACATTTCTCGAACGCTTCCATGAATATGGGATCCGTGTCGAATGTCTCACGCGCATGACGAGTACACGTGAGGAGAAACGGATCCTCCATGAGATGAAGTCAGGGATAACCGATATCGTCATCGGAACACACAAACTCTTCGGAGAACAGATCCGATGGAAAAAGCTCGGACTCCTCATCATCGATGAGGAGCATAAGTTCTGAGTGTCCCACAAGGAAACGATCAAAAAAATGCGTGCCAATATCGATATCCTCACTCTCTCTGCTACCCCTATCCCTCGGTCTCTCAATCTCGCTCTCTCAGGACTGAAAAAGGTTTCCCTCCTCTCCACTCCTCCAAAAAAGAAAAAACCGATAGAAACCATCGTAACCGCCTGGAACGAGCATACCATCCGCCATGCGATCGACTATGAACTCGAACGTGGTGGCCAGGTGATTATTATCCATAATCGTATCCGAGGCATGGAGAGTATGGAGAAGGAAATAGGAATGATACTGAAGAGTGATGAGTGAGGAAAGATGAGTAGGAAGAAAAAACGAAATGTTTCTGGAGAATGGGGGTTTGAACAAGAAAATCAGCAAAATGGGGAGTCCGAGGGGGCGACACTGTCTGAACGAAGATGAAAACAGTGATCTGATGAGCGACAGCAGAGTGAGAGTGGGTTTGTTGACCCCTCGGGAGCTTTTAGTACTTTTCACTCATGAAAAGTACAGAAGGATTCTGAGAATAATAAGCCAAAGATCATCATCACTCATGGCCAGATGCCAGGCGAGCAGATCGAGGATCGTATCCATGCTTTCAAAAAATGAGAACATAATATCCTCCTCACCACAACCATCATCGAAAATGGAGTGAATTTCCTCAGAGCAAATACGATCATCATCATCGATCCCGAGGATTTCGGTCTTGCTCAACTCCACCAGCTCCGAGGACGAGTCGGGCGAAAAGGAGAGCAAAGTTACTGCTATCTCATGTATCGCAAGGGTGAACTCGCTGCCATAGAAAAAGAGCGAATCATCACGATCGCCAATAATACGCACCTGGGTGCAGGATTCGAGATCGCTATGCGAGATATGGAAATCCGGGGTGCTGGGGATGTCCTCGGATTCAAGCAGGCTGGGAAAAGTAAAGATATCGGTCTCACGCTCTACTTTCGTATGCTCGAGGAAAAGATAGCCTCCATAAAAGATGAAAAACTCACGAAGAAACCCGTAAAAATAGAGCTCGATCTCTCCTATACGCTCGATAATTCCCTCTTCCAATCCGATCTCGATAAACTGAATTTCTTTCGGGAAATCGAAAATATCGAATCACTCGAGGAGCTCGATGAGGTGGAGGAAGAGATGAAGTATAAGCTATGAACTATAACAGAAAATATACCATGAGCTCCTGCACCTCATATCTCATATCTCATATCTCACACCTCTCTCTCTAATGTCTTTCTCCTCTTGCGTTCCCGCATAATCTTCTCTGAATACAATATCGAGAGCCTGAAAAAAGTCGGACAGAACTATATCTTCGACTTCTCTGATGGGTCACGGGTCGAGAAGATTCGAGCATTTCTCGATCGATTCGATCGAAAAAATCGTATGACTCTCCTCAGTGTGAAAAAGATCCGGACAGAAGTACGATACTGGAAAACTCCACAGGAATTCCTGGAAGAGATGGTTCGCGGTTAGCCAAAAAACGGTTTTCTATCCAATCATCCCGAATACTCGGGACTCATGGATAAAATCGTTACTTCGTTACCATATGATAGACTCCATCGATAATCACTATTTCCCCACGTAAGACCGCGAGACATCGCTCCATCATGACTCGTGATGGCGGATCGATCGATGCCTGTTTTTCCCAGAGGATTCAAGCATCGCGATAATTCGCATTTCGATAGAGTCACAGGGCTTTCTCATACTGTTCATACGCGTAGAGGTTCTTTATATGGCTCTCTGTTCCGATAAGTTCATAGATACGGACTCATTCCGATTTTCCCTTCACTGCTATCGTATCGAGCTCGCGGACAGAGAATTCTGGGGGCAATACAGATCGTGTCGATTCCGGTATAATAATATGGACAGCATATTCCTTTCCCGCTGACTCGAGCCTCGAGGCGAGGTTCACGGTATCTCCGAGAACGGTATAATTGAAACGGTCTTCTGATCCGATATTCCCGACCATCACCTGACCTGTCGCGATACCGACACGGAAATCGATCGACTCATGTCATTGTTTCTGGAGTAATTCATTGAATCCCGGTAGAGCATCTCGCATAAGGATCGCTGTTCTGCAGGCGCGCATCGGATGATCTGGTATATCGAGAGGTGCTCCGAAAAATCCCATCACTGCGTCCCCGATATACTTATCGAGTGTTCCTCACTGTGATATGAGGACATTCGTCATGCGAGAGAGGTACTCGGTCATCATCGTGAAGAGATCTGTTGGTGAGAGCTTCTCAGAGATCGAAGTGAATCCTGCAATATCCGAAAACAGTACCGTCAATTCTTTTTTCTCTCCTCAGAGTCGTATCTCCGTACCAGTTTCTGCGATTTTCCGCACAATCACAGGATCGAGATAGTGAGCAAAATTCTTCTGGAGCTCACGCTTCTGTCGTTCGACGATAAAGAAACGATAGATGAATGTCACTGGAAAAGAGAGAATGCTTCCTGCGAGCATAATGGGGGCAATATCGAACAAGATACCATATACACCATAGAGATATCTTGCGAACCATATGATGAGGAGTGCTAGCAGGATCGCAATTATCGGTGAGAGAAATCTCGGAATCAGGTAGTACACGCATGTCATCAGAAATGTAAATATAAGTACATACAGAAAAAGTACCTCTGGACTCACGATTACGGGGATACGATTCTGGAGGAATCCATCGAGCATATGGGCATGAGTTTCAACTCATGGCATCATCACACCACTTACTGGAGAGAGTACTTCATCATGGATCAGAGTTCCATTTTCTCAGATAAATATATACTTCCCCGCGAAATTCGCGACAAGATCCCGCTTCGAGAGTGTGAGGACATCACTCAGTGACATCGTCGGATATGTATTAGGAGGACCAAAATATGGATTCATGATCAACAAGCCAGTAGAATACGGTCAGTCATATTTTCCCCCTGCTGCCTTATAGAGGGCGAGCGGAAGTGTATCGATACCAGTATTATCTTTCCATTCCCCATACTCAGTATGGATGATATCCTCCATGATTTTTCTGCGATCTATCGTAGCCAGAGTTGTGATCATTCACCAATTCGCATCCTTATAGATCGATCTGGGTACCCCTGAACACGTCGTATAGATGGCATCCTCACCACTTACGGTATCAGTGATACATGCAGAGCGTGACTGATCTCCAGCGAGTGCGATAACAACATCTTTCGATTGCTCGAGTAGTCTCGCAAATTCCTTTTCTCATGGATCACGATTCGCGAAAACGATATCGAATGCTATTCCCTTCACACCGACAGAATGGAGTTTTTTGATAAGTTCTCCATAGAGAGCTTTTGGTATAGCGAAATTTTTTTGATTCGATTGAGCCTGGAGGACATTGAGGGATTTCTCATCGATTTTTATGATCACGATATCCTTCGATGGTTTCCGATCATACTTGTAGAAAAAATTCTGAATTGGTGCATCTCTATAGGTGATAAGATGAGTGAATTGTACAAAGAATTCGGATCCGAATATGCTCATCATACTAAAAATCATAACCAAGACGATGGCCCATATCGCGAAAATATGTTTGAGATTTTTGAGCTTCTGCATAAACTGGAGGAGAGAAAGAAATGAACACGCTCAGACAGTATATCCTAATCATCCTCTCTATGCAAAAAACACCACTTTTCTCTATACTCCGTGAAGAACTCACACGAGCCATCATATTCGGATCGGCATTCCTCTTCATCGTTCTCTCGACATGAGTCATGATCGCGAATGCTGCGAATGGATGACTCTTCGGTGAGATCATGAACCTCATCCTCACAGGAGATCGCAATGGAATCAGTGGAAAGAGCTGGGAAACACCAGGTGATGGTACTGTGAGAAATGCCATGACTCTCTCAGGAATCAGTGCGACGAGTTTCCAGAAGATCGCCACCCCGAACCAATCCTGTGGACTCAATCAGTGTATCTATGGATTCGATCCGTCTGGGAATATCCTCTGTAGATAAGGAATCCCACACATTAAGATTATAGTAGTCGCGTTAACTGATCGCAGGTACTCAGATATATCTCACCACCAGATGTAATCAATGGAGTACCTATGATAGTATCTCTCAATTCCCTATCGCATATCAGAGTACCGATTGCACTCAGATGCACGAGCCTATTCCCTGCAGTGACAATTAGTGACCCGTCTCCCATCTCTACCATCGAAGAGAAATTTTCTTCGTTTATTTTATATTCCCAAGTTAAGTTCCCATTTTCAATTGCTATAACTCGTCTTGTTTCTAATACATATACACGCTTAAATACAGTAGAAAAAATAGGTGGCTGATACGGAGCACATACTCCCTCCTCTGTATCAGAACGCCAAATCGAATCCGCTGTACCGTCATAAGTAAAGACCACAAGGGTGGTTTTATTCTCATATACGCCGAGCACTCCAATATGTCCATTATTATCCGCAGACCAATCATTTACATGAGAAAACCATGATGTCAGTTGATATGTCTGAGTATATAGAATATCGTCTGAATCATCCTCAGGTATGTTGTCTAGAGAAATACACACATAACAGTCGCTACTCAGAAAACAGAGCTGTCTTTCTTTGGGGAGATAAATCGGTTTTGATACTTGATTCATTCTCAGCTTTGATCCATATTTTCCTATCCTACGACCAAATTCTGATATACGCCAAGTTATAAGTGGATCATCTATATCCTCTGATGCCCCATCGGGATGATCCACGACTGAGCGACTAATGCCATAACTCGCGGATATGAATCCACCATCGAATGGAACAAGCAATTCGAGTTGATATTCACTAGGGCTAAAAAAACCTGGTAGAGGAGCGTCCGTTAGCTCGAATATGCCTTCAGTATTGATGGCGTTGAGGCGGGCGCTTCTTGTAGCATAATACACCAGATTATCTTGTACAAAAAAAACTGAGTTGTATGCCTTTGTTTGGGTCCATACGACGATACCGCTTTTATTGGTATAGACCAAATTCTCTCCTGATCCTACAACAACCCCATCACCTAAGGCAAGGAGTATAGCTTTGTCTCGTATTGGGAGAGAGAATCCAGTACTCCAGATCTCACTCAGCTCTCCGATACATATATTCGGAGTACTCATATTTCTCCAAGTATTTCCGAATGCAACTCAGCCATATGTATTCATATAATTAGTATATCATATAGAAATCATGAGTCAATGGGAAAACCCTCGACATGATTGCAATTAGAGGGTTTTATATACAATATTATCTATCATAATATCATCCTATGCGAAAACTCCCCCTGATCGTCGCTCTTGTCAGTATTTCTCTCGTCTGAGCGTATGCCCTGGTCGTGAATCTCCTCCCAAATACGACAGAATTCCCACGGATACCGACAGGACCAGGGACGATCGGCGGGACGATCACTCAGATACTCGGTATCAGTGATCTCGAGAACTACACGGGAGATGGTACCGTCCCGAATACGATGATGCTCAGTGGGACCACCGCGACTGGATATCTCCGAGGACTGAACTGTGGAGCGGGTCAGGTGTGGAAGACCCTCGGATGAGGTATGCCGACCTGTGCGAATAAGGATGCGACCCTCGCACTCCTCTGAACGACATCGAGTATCTCTGGAACTGTGACTGTATATCATGCTGATGGAATATTCGAAGTGATATCGAGTGCGACGGGGATCCTCGAGGGGGATATCATCAGGACGAATCCTGGATCAGCAGTCACGATCGTCTTCTCTGATCTCTCCCTCCTACGTATCGACGAGGACTCGACGGTGTCACTCGATACAGGAACCCTCCCCGATGGAACGAATATCGCCTATGCCATCCTCGAGAATGGTGGACTCTGGGGACGTGTCCTCACCGAGACAGGTGGCTACTATATCGGACGTGATGATCTCATCGTCTGAGTCCGTGGAACATCTGTCTACTTCACTCAGCATAATCCAACAGTATCCATCCTAGAAATACCTCAATGATGGTCTATCCTCAAAACTCAATCATGAGGTATAGGGACTCTCAGTGTGATCGACTCATCAACTATCGGCACAGTAGCCACGCTCGACTGTATCGATTCCACTGGAATGTCTCATCACACCGTGATCGCAACAGGAATGACAGTACCTTTCTGAGCCTCCAATCTGTTATGTCCTGATATAGCAAATGTACCACGTTTGGCTCGTGACCGAGTATTTGCCCGAGCAGATATCATGACGAAAGTGACTGAGAATACCGTGAAGGATCTCCAGTATCTCAGTCAGTATGTCTTCAGTGGTGCGAATACTCTCACTCCTGGAAAAAAGGCAAGAATACTCAGCGAATATAACGCAACATTTCCCCGATCGGCAGCGGATCTCGATGCGATATGTCCAGATAGCGCACAATGACCCATAAAAACGTTCTGGCCGACACTCATCGGGACGGGGATAGAGATGGATCCGTGTCAGGACCAACGTGTTCTCGCGGTTGCAGATTTCCGCAGGATCGATCTCCATCAGGAACGATCGAAGCTTTTCCTACGAACTGGGAGTCCAGTGTCTCCTCTTCTTTGAGCTTGAGAAATCGTGACATATGAATCAACTGCCTTTGGGGCAAGAATTAATGCTGTTTGAAATTATTTAGGTTTTGATACCTCAACTCTCGATCTCAGAGGCAAAACAGTAACTATAAAATTTCAAGATGTATTAGATCTAGCAGGAGAAGCGCCGGTTAAGCGTTATATACTGATATGAGGACCAGTAAAGTACTATGCAACAAATAGGAAATGTGATTCTTTGTCTCAGGTTGAAGTGAATGAGAAAAAAATATGTCAGTTTGATGGTGTGTCTACAGTAGTATTTCCTCCTCTGAATGCATGATGGGATATAGGAACCTCAAAAGAAATTTCTCTTCCGATTCCTTTAAATCTGGTATCATCTCCTGATCGATTAATCTTTGGCTCAAATTTTGATAACTTTAATTATGCGAATCCTCTAAAAAATAAAATTCAATGAATTCGTATAGAATAAGTATCTAGGTGATATCTCTAACCAGCATTCCGAACTATCACAACTGTTGTATCAGAATTACCTAGAAAACCTCATGCTCATTTTATATGCCTAGTAATCTCAAGGTCTGCGAATGCAGTCGATACATCAAAGTAGCCCTCTAGGGTATTAGTTACCGGATTATATACGAGTGAACTAATATCTGCACTACCACTTATAAGCCTAAAGGTAACAGTACATGCTAATGGTCGACCAAACGGGTCAGTTCAAGTAGGGCATAAATTTGGAACACTGATAGGAGAAGTCCCTTCGTTATCACTGATTAGAGTGGGTAGTGAGGGAAAACTATTTATCGGTGCAACATCATTCACACTTGCCGTCTGAGAGAATATCGTACCGTTGATCGTCATACTGAATGTGAAACTCTGTGTGGCACTCGAGAAGACGAATGTCTGAGGATTGATCGAGAGTGAGAGAAATACATTTTTTCCTGAATAAGTTGTCATAGCCATCACTCCAGTTGGAAGTCACGTGACACTTGCAGAAGCTATATTAGAATTAAATCCTACTGTAGTAGTAAGTGGTGTTCAGTGAGTGGTATTTCAGAGGTTATTGGAAGTGGTTTGGGCGAGTGCGCTG
>JAYUQR010000146.1:0-20019 GCA_043756665.1 Candidatus Altimarinota bacterium
GGAGGAAAGACTACACTCATGAAGCTCATCGCCGGATACCTCCATCCAGAATCTTGATCGATATCTGTTCTCGGAAATAGACTCGATGAGACCGCACTGAAGTCCTACTATCCGCATATAGGATATCTCACTCAGGAACCGAGCGTTTTCGATGGGACGATCAGAGAGAATCTAGTTTCTGCTATCACACAAAAGAAGACAGGTACACACACAGATACACACACAGATACGCAGAAGAATCATTCTATAATCCCTGAAACAAAAAAGAAAAATACCACTGTGTCTTCTGTTACTGTATCTGTATCTCAAGATGAAATGCTCGATAGAGCATTGAGACTGGCTCACTGTGACTTCGTCTTCGAGATGGAAGAGTGACTCGATACAGAGATATGAGAACGTGGTGTCAGACTCAGCTGAGGACAGAAACAACGACTCGCGATCGCGAAGATATTTCTGAAAAATCCGGAGATCATCCTCCTCGATGAACCCACCTCAGCACTTGACTCATTCAGTGAGGAGAAGATCACGGCCGCTCTCAATACTCTTTTCGAGTGACGTACCGTCATCATCATCGCACACCGACTCCAGACTGTCCGTCATGCTGATGATATCATCGTGATCGAGTGAGGAGATGTGGTCGAACGGGGAAATCATGAGATGCTCGTGAACACGTGAGGCATTTATCAGAAAATGCTCGAGCTCCAGAGTGGGTTTTAATTTAGAAAAGTATGAAAAATTGAACATTAGTGATCATACCACCACTTGATTCTAACCGAATTCTTACTTTTTCTCAGTATGCTGAGATACTCAACATCCCCGTAGAAGAATTAAAGCGACATATACGATTATTCGTCACTGAGAAGTTAGGAGATTATTGAGCTGGGCATTTTTGGCAATGACGGAGTGGGGTTTATATAAGCGAGCAACTGCAATGAAAAATCCAAGAAAAAGTAAGGAAATCACACATTGTACTAAAAGTAAAACCCGAAAAACCCCAGAAAATAATCAAGAAGGTGCATAGAGAAATTTCTGATGATATTGATTTTTTTAATTTTCTGAAAACCTATATAGGTATACGAAATTTGCCAACGACTGATATGGAGATTATCCTCACTCTCTTAGCACAGAAATATCCAGATACAGTAGCACTTCTATTCACTTCAAATCGAACTTGACCAGGTAATGCACACTCTTTTAAAAAACAAAATGAAGAACTCCTCAAAAAATATATTTGAAATGTGATATTCTGAATTGGAGACCTTTCTATATTCTCGAATTGAATTCAAAAAAGAATGAGAGCATTCCATTATCGATGTAAACATGTAGTAATACCAACTAGAGAGCCCGCTGATATCAGTGTTTAGTTTTTTTGCATTCCCACTGATCATATGCTAGTATAGGAGTATAATCTACTCACTATGTTCATCCCTTCGACCAATCCATCACGGAATGCAGAAATTATCGACAGTGTCGAGTCGACTTCAGAATCAGAGATTATTCATCTCGTAGAGAGGGCTCATATTGCTCAGAAGTGATGGAAAAAGTGCACGGTTTCAAAAAGGGTGAAATACCTCGAAAAGGCATATCAGGTATTCTCCGAGAAGCGTGAAGACCTCGCAGAGAGTATTGCGAGAGAGATGGGTATGCCGATCAGGCAGGCACGAGATGAGGTATCATATGGACTCCTCTATTTCCGTGGATACCTCGATACAGCGGAGAAATACCTCTCCGATGAGGTCACTCGTGAAACTGATACCGAGCTCCATATCGTCTCGTATGAGCCGAAGTGAGTGATAGCTGCGATCACTCCGTGGAATTATCCATTTATGCTCTGTATCTGGGCATGTATCCAGCCACTCCTCGCAGGGAATACCGTCGTCTGGAAGATCTCAAAAGAGGTTATACTCACTGGAAGATTGATCGAGAATATTATGAAGACTACCGAACTCCCTGAATGAGTCTGGAGCGAGATCTATGGTGATGGGAGATCATGAGACTTTCTTACAGATCAGGATATCGATGGGATTACCTTCACGGGAAGTACTCAGGTCGGTCGTGGACTCGCGAAAAAGGCTCAAGAAAAATGAATCACTGCCGTCATGGAACTCGGTGGGTCGGCTCCAGGGATTGTTATGTCTGATGCGGATATCGATCAGGTACTCGAGTCGATATATTTTTTCCGATTCTCGAATGCAGGACAGATGTGTGATGGACTCAAACGTCTTATCGTCCACGCTTCCCGATATGTAGAAATCGTAGAAAAACTCTCGAAACTCCTCCTCTCGAAAAAAATCGGTGATGCTCTCGATGCATCGACGGATATCGGACCATTGGTCTCAGAGGCTCAGGTGAAACACCTCGAAGAGCAATACATCGATGCTCTCGCCAGTGGTGCAAGTGTACTCGCGGAAATCGCACTTCCTGAGCATCTCGAGTGAGCCTACTTCACCCCGAAAATCCTCGGAAATATCACACCAGATATGCTCGTGTGGAAAGAGGAAGTATTTTGACCGATTCTCCCGATCGTCATATTCGATACTCTCGAGGAAGCTATTCGACTGGCCAATGATACTCCTTATGGGCTCGGTGCGTATATCTTCACACAGGATGAGGGTATGTTTCGAGACATGGCGAAACAAATCCAGAGTGGGATGGTGCAGATGAATACGGTGAATTACTGTATTCCTGAAAATCCATTTGGTGGGAGAAAATCTTCTGGTATCGGGAGTGAACATGGTCGATGGGGATATACAGAGTTCACCGATAAAAAAGTCATCAGTATCCCGAAAAAATAGTTGAATGGGTATATCAAGCATAGGAACTCTAAATACAAATAAATACATATGCAAACAACTTTCGCACTCCTCGCGACGATCATCTATCTCATCGGGATGATCCCCTACCTCTGGCACGCCTATCATGGAAGAGTGGTACCACATCCCTATAGCTGGAGTGTATGGTCGATCTTTGCTCTGACGAGTGGATATATCCTCTATGTTCAGTGAGGTCTCACTATTGCACTTATTCCATTTCTCGTTCGATCGATCGCACTCATGATCGGTGCATACTTCTGATGGAAAAAACGTGCAAAGATCTCGATCGGACGGTTTGATCGTTCTATGCTCCTCCTCGCGATACTCTCTATATCAGGTATGTATTTCTATGGTCATTCGGAAGTGATATTTTTCATCATCATTCTCGACTTTCTGATCCTTGCTCCGACACTGAGAAAGATCTGGGATAATCCAGATACTGAGGAGAAGCTCGCATGGATCATGGCGTGAGTATCACATACTCTGGTACTTCTCTCGATAGAGATCATAGCATTTAGTACGATTGGGTACACGATATATAACATTTTGATAAATTTCGCAGTAGCATTTCTCATCTATCGTCGACATGAATATGTACAGAGATTTCACTATCGATTCAAAAAATATTTCTCATTTTTTGCTTTGAAAAAGAAACTCTGGTAGAATATTTTCGCTTTTTAATCATCTCAATTCCTATGCAGAATAAAGCTCCAGAATCAGTTCTCGACTATACGACTCGTTGGCTCGATATCATCCAGAAAAAAGATGATCCGACTCCAGAAACGGCCGACTGGATCATCCGGGAGTCTCTCCATAATTTCGGAGAACACTTCAATGCTGGATGGCTCGAATACCGAAAATCCGTGACCCTCGCAGATCAGTGTGGTATAATCCCCGGTGATTGTGTCGCTGTCGAATGGAAAGGAAAGTGAGCCATATTTCAGGATGTACTCGGTCGCGAGTATATCGACTGGCTCGGTGGATACGGGATGATGAGTCATGGCTGGTCGCACCCTGATGTGATCGCTGCAGTTCAGGCACAACTCCAGCATACTCCGATGCCCTCTCAGGAACTCATCGATCCGCTCCGAGGCGTTCTCGCACGTATCATAGCAGAGATTACTCCTGGTGATCTCCAGTATGCATTTTTCGCTGGGAGTGGGACGGAGGCCAATGAATGAGCCATCAAGCTCGCGAAGATGTACACGAAGAAAGCAGGATTTATCGTCGCAGTCAAGGGATTTCACGGGAAAACTATGGGATCACTTTCGATGATCTGAAAAAAAGACTATCGTGAACCTGTCGGTCAGATGTATGGAGGACCTGTCTATCATGTCCCCTATGGTGATGCGGAAGCGGTCGAACGGCAGCTCGAGATCTGTGAGACAGTCGGTATCGGGATCGCAGCGGTCATGATGGAGCCGATACAGGGAGAGGCTGGAGCGATCGTTCCACCAGATGATTTCTGGCCACGTATCCGCGCGGCGACGAAAAAACACGGAGTTCTCCTCATAGCAGACGAGGTTCAGACAGGACTCGGACGTACCGGGAAACTCTGGTGAGTCGATCACTGGGGTGTGGTTCCTGATATCATGACGATGGCGAAAGCCCTCGGAGGTGGAGTGATGCCGATATCTGCATTTGTCTCGACGAAGGAGATATGGGAGTGTATGATGCATCCGAATCCATTCATCCATACGACGACAACAGGTGGAGGAGCACTCGCCTGCTCGGCAGCGATCGCGGCGATCCATGTCGCACTCAGAGACGATTATCCGAAGATGGCTGAAGAAAAAGGAAAATATATGATGGATCGACTCCAACCCCTCGTCGATGAATATCCAGAAATATATGAATACATCAGTGGCAAATGACTCCTCATAGCTCAACATTTTCGCTCGGCAGATATCGGATATCAGGTAACGGCAGAGCTCTTTCGCAACGGTGTCCTCATCGCTGGAACCCTCAATAGTTCTATCACGAGTCGTATCGAACCACCTATCGTCATCACCTATGATGAGATCGATCGTGGGATAAAAGCACTCGAGAAGTCACTGAAGGTGGTTGCAAAGTCACTCAAGAAGAAGTAATTTCCCACAATTTGCAATAAGATAATGAGATCTATTCTCACTATTTTTTGACTTCACGCTCTGAAAAAATAGAATTCTTCTACCTCTTCTACCTCTTCTACCTCTTTGCCTATGTCTCTCAATAATCCTTTCGAATCCGCACGTACTCAGATGCGTACAGCGTACGAATATATCAGAAACCAAACCCCCCTCCCCCCCTTGACAGGGGGGCAGAATGAGCAATATTCACATGAGTTCGAGACACTCCTCTCCCCTGATCGTGTGATCGAGGTGTCAATACCTGTGATTATGGATGATGGGTTGACTCGCACGTTTACGGGATTTCGCAGTCAGCATAATAACGCCCGTTGACCCTACAAGTGAGGGATTCGTTATCACCAAGATGTCACGAAAGATGAAGTGATGGCACTCTCGACCTGGATGAGTATCAAGTGTGCGACGCTCGATCTCCCACTCGGTGGCGGAAAGTGAGGGATTATAGTGGATCCGAAGACACTCTCGAAACGTGAGCTCGAAGCACTGTCGCGATGATGGGTACAGAAGCTCTATAAATACCTCTGACCCCTCGATGATGTCCCAGCACCAGACGTGAATACGAACGGTGAGATCATGTCCTGGATGGTCGATGAGTATTCGAAACTCACTGGACATTGGTCACCTGGAACCTTCACGGGAAAACCACTCTCAATCGGAGGATTACTCGGTCGTGACACTGCAACGGCTCAGGGTGGACTCTATGTCCTCGAGGCATACCTCCGTGGAGCCCCCCTGTCAAGGGGGGATGGCGATAGCCAGGGGGGTTTGGTTTCAGAAAATCAGAACAAAACCCCCCTACCCCCCTTTACAGGGGGGCTCGAAACCAATCCACTCAAGTGAAAGAAAATCGTTATCCAGTGAGCAGGAAATGCAGGACTGAATATGATCGAACTGATAGCCAAGACGGGTGCGATCCTCATCGCGACATCTGATTCTCATGGCGGGATTCATGATGAAACAGGTCTCGATATTACCAAGATTATCGAACTGAAGAAAAATAAAAAATCCCTCACCGAATACACATTTTCGAGCCCCCCTGATAAGGGGGGACAAGGGGGGTTTGTGTCAAATGCTGAACTCCTCGAACTCGAGTGTGATATTCTCATTCCCGCGGCTCTCGAGAATCAGATCACGGGAGAGAATGCGAAAAATGTGAAAGCGAAACTCATCATGGAACTCGCGAATTGACCGATCACTCCCGAAGCTGATACTATCCTCTTCTCGAGAGGAATTCCTGTCATTCCTGACATTCTCGCGAATGCAGGTGGTGTGACGGTCTCCTACTTCGAACAGGTGCAGAATAGCATGAACTACTCTTGGTCACGAGAAGAAGTCCAGGAAAAACTCAAACTCAAGATGGAAACAGCACTTCATGGAGTATTACAAAGTGCAGGAGAACATGGAGTGATGCTCCGAACAGGAGCCTATGTCGTCGCGATGAATCGGATCCTCGTGGCGATGCGGGTGAGGGGAATGTAGTATTCTGAATTGGGTATAATTGGGTATTTTTATGGGTATCAGAAAAGAAATTGTTCTGCATTTTCCGTTGCAAATTGGATATAATTGGATATATATATGGATATGTTCGTACTCGATACACTCATTATCACGCCCGATATACTTGCATTGATAGCTCAGATCGATGAATTCAAGGGTGCTTGGCGTGCACTCGGGACACTCGCACCTGAGCGTCTCTGATCACTGCGACGCGTAGCAACTATCGAGAGTATCGGATCATCCACACGCATCGAGGGGAGCAAGCTTACCAACCGAGAAGTCGAGGTACTCCTCGCAGAGCTCGAGATCAGACAATTCACTACACGCGATGAGCAAGAGGTAGCAGGATACGCTGCAGTGATGGAGCTTGTATTTAGCTCTTGGCAACATATCTCATTCACAGAGAATCATATCAAACAGCTACATCGTGACTTGCTCACTCATAGCACCAAAGATGAACATCATCGAGGAAGTTATAAAAAGCACACGAATCATGTCGGTGCATTCGATGAGTCAGGGAAACAAGTTGCTGTCATTTTTGAGACAGCTACCCCTTTTGCTACACCACAACTGATGACTGAACTCGTAGACTGGTATAACCGAGAGAAAATAGCAAAAAATCTGCATCCACTCCTCACTATCGCTATTTTTGTAGTAGTATTTCTCGAGATTCATCCGTTTTCTGATGGCAATGGGCGACTATCGCGAGTACTCACGACACTCTTATTGTTACAGGCATGATATCTCTATGTTCCCTATAGTTCACTCGAGTCTATCATCGAACAGAACAAACAGGGGTACTACCTCGCACTCCGCCAGACACAATGAACTATCCGTACTGATAGTTCCAATTGGCAATCTTGGGTACTATTTTTTCTCCAGTCGCTCAGCTCACAGGTATCTCAGCTCGAGAAAAAAGTCATACATGAAAAACTGATCCTGGCAGTGATGCCTGAGCTCTCACTCCTCATCATAGAGCTTGCTCAGTCACAAGGCCGTATCACTACGCATGATATCGTGCTCGCCACAGATGCCAATCGCAATACGATCAAAAAACACCTCCAAAAATTGACCCTCAGAGGACAGCTCATACAACATGGGGCAGGTCGTGGCGTATGGTATAGTCTAGCGGGGATCCAGTAGAGCGGATCCTCGAGGTGATGAAGGCACGGGGAGCGTAGTTGGTTGTTGGATAAAAAGAAAAATCTCACCGATGAAGGTGGGATTTCTTTTTCTAATGAAAGTAGCTCTAGAGTTCTTATCGATTTCCTTTTGCTCGATTGTGAGTCTTGCAGAGCATCTGACAGTTGCTCATATCTGTAGTGCCACCCTTGCTCCATGCTGAGACATGATCGGCGTCCATATCACCTAGACTCCATATCTTACTCTTGTTCGCATCGTGACCCATGGTACAATGTGGACAATTTGATTCGCCTTTTGATTTTGCTGCTTCACTCTGTGTTGTATAGATAGATTTTTTCGTTGCATCATCGAATACACGCACCTCGAGGAGCTTGGTATCTCTTGATCCACCGAGGATATATTCAAATATTCATTTTCTATTTTTGATATACGAGTCGCCATAGAGTTTGCGTACTTCGCTCGATACTGTGCTCGGATTATACGCAGTGGAGTGATATGTCTCATAGAGTCGTCCCCACTCGAGTCCTCGCATCTCACTCTCGACATCAGAGAATACACCAGACACCCAGTCGATCACCGTACCAAAATATGTTTTGAATTCCATGATATTGCTATCAGTACGATGGCGTGCCATATAGTTACTGATACTCCCTGTACTCACCCAATCGAGTGCACACGCCAGGAAATCCTGTCGGATAGCACTTCATGATACATAGGCACCCCATTTTTGGATATTGGCATTTTGACTATTACTGAATTCTGACTTGCCGAGAGTGACAAATGGTCCAGAAAATACTGCATTGAGAAGCTCTTGCTCGTTGAGAGGAACTCAAGCGATATTGATCGTCTTGAACCATTCTTTGATCTCACTCTCAGTTCACTCGCACTCGTAGATGAGGAGATTGGTCTCGAGTATCTTGGACTGCTTATCGCTCGCGATCCCACTGAAATATTGCTCCATACCGTTCTCATCCTTGACTGCGAACTTGCCTGTCACATAGCGACCGATACTCGTGATACGCTGTTGCCCGTCGAGTACTTCGTATTTTCCAGGGCTCACAGTATTGAAATATATGAGACCAAGTGGATAACCCTTGAGGATCGATGTGATCACTGCCACATCTCGCTTGCCATCGGCATAGATATAGTTCCTCTGATACTCAGGTTGGATCGTGAGCGTCCCAGAGAGTCCAAAAAGTCCCTTCCCTTCGAGTTCATTGTAGGTGAATCCATCGCAGATATCACGGACGGTGATGTTGGTTTTGAGTGTGGTTTTCATAGTGTTATTTTTTGTGTTTAATGAAGATTCTTTTATATACTCTTTCATTGTTTACAAGAGGTTGAGAAATTTTACTCTTTTCATTCCATAATCCTTCAGAAAAACCCTTACCTTCGCTCTCGGTTGCTCATAAAATTTGAAATTGTTCTGGGCTATATTTGTCGAGAAAGCTAATTGGCACACCCATTACGCCATTATAGTCACTTGGAATATTTTTAGCTAGAGAAACTTCGATGGCATCATAATTATCGTACTTTTCAAATGCTTTTTGAGTTGAAAATTTTATAATGTCTGCTTCTATCATAAGTGTCATTGGTTGGTGTCGACGACCGTGATCAATATTAGAAAACCAACAGACTCCAGGTACACGATTAACTTTTTCGCCATTCTGTAGTCTTTCAAATTTATAGGAATCAGTATAAACAAAATCTTCTGGTACTTTAAAGTACATTCCTCTATTAAAATTTGTTGCCCCTAGCCACATTTTATTTCCTTTAATAAGTGGAAATGTTTCTTTGTATGTTATAGCGTTCATATTGCCGATTACTGCAAATTGCTTATTCGCTTCAGTTATCCATGCGAGAAACGCACGAAAAAGGGAAAATGGGGGATTGGTTATGATGATATCAGATTCATCACGGAGCTTCCTCACCTCTTCGCTACGAAAGTCGCCATCACCTTCGAGATATTCCCAGTCAAAATCCTCAAAGTTTACCTTACCATCACCTGTTCTATCATTCGTGAGAGTATAGATTTTTCCCCTGGAGTCAGTTTTGTTTTTATCATATTTTGGGCTATTAACTTCGAGGAGACTCAGTTGCAATGATTCTTTACACTCTTTACTATCCTTTGCAAAGCTTGTACTGATGAGTTTCTTGAGTCCGAATCTCTCGAAATTCTGAGCAAAAAATCGAGTAAAATTGCTCCACTCTGGATCATCACACGGCAGGAAGACAGTTTTCCCATGGAAAACATCATGATTGTATTCGATATACGCATTCATCTCTTTTTCTATGTCTTGATATTGCGTATAGAACTCATCGTTTTTTGCCTTTTTTGCGCTTGAGAGATGTTTGTTTCAAGATTTCTTTTTCAGTTGGAGTGAGTCGGACATAAAAAATGGCAATGAAAAAATAATTTCACTGCCGAGGAAGTTTTCTGATCTGTGGTAAACAAAAAAGGGCGATCTAAGCACCTGGAAATGTTTACCACAACGAGATCCTTTCGCTCACTTTTTCAACAAAAATGGGCTGGCGACATAAATCGCCCATTACAGTGTTGAAATTGTAAGCAGAAAAGATTGAGAGAAAAAATCTCGGTTGTGGTAGAGAGACTATATGGGAAATGGTAGTAAAGGCAAGAAAAAATCCCCAATTATAAAAACAGGGGATTCTTTCAGATTTGTATATTACTTTGATTTTGATGCGATGAGATTTCTGAGGAACTCTTCTCCATCTACTGTTTCACCACGATCGTATTCTTCCATGGCTATCTCGAATTTAGTTTTTTTGCTTGTGTTATTGGTTGTCATAGTTTGAGTATATATGATTCCCGAGAAAATCAAATTCCTATTTTCTCTCAGGATTTGACGAAGGGTATGGAAATATGATACAGTGCAGCATATACCTTACAATATACTCTATGCCACTCTCAGAATCCCCTACCGATAATGTACTGACGCTCGCAGGACTCGAACTCTGATTCCAGAGATGAGAATTCACGCCAAGTGACATCATCGAGAATCCAAGTATACGCTCTTGTATTTTGGGGAATTTATCGATATTGTCACCTTCTACGGTAGAACAGATAAAACTCGCAGTTATTCGCTATGCACAGCTGAGAAATCCAAGTTCTCTTCTGGCTTCCTATGTTCCAACATCGATAGATATTCTCGTAGGAAGTCCGATCATGGATGGAAATAAGCAAAAGAGATCTCCGCAGGGGAATATTCTGACCAATGGATCTGATTCTTGCTTTACGATTATGAGTACCGAGAAGCAATTTCTAGGATGCTTTCCGTACATGAGAAATTCGACTCTACAGGCATGATTGAGCGAGGAGACTTCCACTATCCACGCAGATACACATCGTGCACTTGAGACAGTGATGGCTTAGTGAGATTCCTCTATTTTCTAGAATTCGAGAGAAGTTGGGTCGAATATATATGTATCCTGTGTCGTATTCACATAGAGGATTTTCCCTGTTTTTTCTGAATAGATGTGATGCTCCGAACAGGAGCCTATGTCGTCGCAATGAAGCGGATACTCGAGGCAATGCGAGTAAGGGCAAGGTAAGTGATTTCTCTTTGCTGATCGAGAATCATTTCTAATTTCATAAAATAACATCGTTAACGAGAGAATTATCCTCAATATTTCCCTGCTCTTCATGGATAATATCGAGTATATCCTGGAGTTTAGCGACGAGTTTATTGTTTCATTTTACTGTTGCAGCATCCATCTGGCGCATGATTTGAGTCTCAAGGAGTTTGAATTTGGAAGCTTTTTTCTCTAGCGGAATGGCTTCGAGACGAGAACGGAATATTCTGCGTGCCTCCTCAGTGAGTCATGATTGAGTTATTTTCATGGGAAGATAATCTTGTTTCATAGAAATTTGTTCCATATTTACTGATGTTTTTGGTGTATCGAGAAGTGTATTACTATCCCTCAGACTCATAGTATTTTGAGTGGTATTTTCTCAATCGATACCATTCGTATTCTTATAGGAGGTAATATTTGGTAATGCTGATACACCAGATGATAATCATCCTATATGCTTGACATCAGACCATGTCTCCTGCGTATCGATATCTTTCCCGAAAAACCCTCAGAATACAATCACGATAAAAAATGACGCAAATGCCGTAAAATAAATTGGATAATATATTCTCCAGTCTGGAAAGTATTTCTTTCTCATTGGTTGCAATATCTCTGCCTCATCGAACAATTTTTTTCTCAGTGAAATACGAAAATCATCATCGATCTCGAGTTTTGGACTATTCTCTTTCATGATAGTAATCACCTTGATGATCTCATCTTCCCTTTCTCGTAGGGATGGTTGAATCTGATAAAGTTCTTTGAGAATATGAGGAATATCTTTAGACAACATAGTAAGAAAAAGCTAAGATGAGAAAACAATATGATACATTCGCACTGATTTTTTCGAGAGTTCTCGATACGATTTTTTTGGCATTTGTGACTGATTCACCGGTAATCATGGCAATTTCCTCATACGAAAGGTCGTCCCAAATTCGCATCGTCATTATCGTGCGATCACGATAGGAAAGGGTATTGAGGAATTGTAGAACTTCATGTATCTTATCACTGTTATCAATATCTTTCCCGAAATCATCACTATAGCTCATTCTGAGAGTATTATCATCTACAGGATCTACTTCAGGGGTTTTTCGTAGAAAATCGATCATAGTTGTATATGCTATTCTCAGTATCCATGCGAAAAATTCTCCATCAGTTTTTCCTCGATATTTCGAGATACTTTTGAGTACTTTTATATACACAGTTGTGACAATATCCTCTGTATGCTGTGTATCGAGTGTCCTATAGAATATGGACCGGTATACTTTGTCATAGGTAAAGTCATAGAGGAGTCAAAAAGCATTGACCTCTCCAGACTGAGATCGAATAATGAGCTCTCTCAATTTCGGTCAATCAAGAGGGGAGTCATTTTTTTTCAGAGCATGAACATCGTCATAGCGTAAGACCATAGAGAGAGAAAAATGTGACAAAATGAAGAAAAAATCACCTGAGATTCAGGTGATTTTATTATATCGAGGGATTAATTATTGGCAAGTAAACCATCTACGAGACTCGTATCTTCCAGGCTTGACATCTCCTCTTCGACCATGGTGAGCATGATTTCGAGTTTTTCTGTGAGCCTCTTGTTTGATTTTGAACGAGCTGTTTCTATTTGTTTTTTGAGAACCTCTTCGAGCCTGGTGAGCATTGATTCTTTTTTTTCAGCAGGTATATTATCGAGTCGTGCCTGGAAAAGATTACGTGCCTTTGTCGAAAGTACTCAATGATTATTTTTGTTTACTGATTGTTCACGGGGAGTATCATTCTTTACTCCTTTCTCATCTTTCTTAATCGGATATTTTGACTCATTATTTTTATGAGTTCATTCATGATTTTTGATAGGAGTTTTTTCTTGGTGATCCTTTTCATATGTACTCTTGAGTGATTGGACGAGTTTCCAGAAAGCTTCACTATTCGAAATAACATTTGTGGTAAATCCAGAAGTATCGATACCATGTGCCTTGAGTTCTTCGATAATTTTTTGTCGAGTTTCGAGTTCACGAGCTTGATTACTTACTGTAGATCCAGTTTCGACTCGAGGAGTCACCGATGGACGATCAGCGACTACCGGATGCTGTATTTGTACCTTTTTCGCGAGTTCCCAGAAGAGATTCCCATCAGCGATAATCGCATCAGTAAATACGGTTGTATCGATACCCTGTGATGCGAGCTTCGTGAGGTACTCTTTTCGAGACCGTATCTCTCCAGCCTGTTGTATGGTTCGTAGTGCATCCCAGAATTTTGACTCTTCTGTTTTAGTTGCATCGAGGAGTTCAGGTGTGAGAGCTGAGACATCTATTCACTTTATGACGAGTTCAGCATACTTCGCTTTTCGCATTTCTGTAGATTTATTTTGCATCAGTATTTTTTGCTCTTCCCAATATTTTGCATCAGTATTTTTAGTTTCATTAGATTTCGGTGGAGGTGGGGGCTGATTACCGCGTGATTCCTCTGCAAAAATAAACGCCTGTGGAAGCATGACGAGGATGGTTCCTATCGTGAGCAGTGTAGACTTCATACGTGAAAATAAAGAAATAAATCCTAGAGAGTGTATCCTCAACTTCCCTATTTTCAAATAATTTTATCTATACATTCGGGGGTATTCATGTATCTTATTATTTTGACTGTATTATTTTCATTTTTCAGTATGATCACCGTATGAAAAACATCATCATCATATGAGCGGGTGCCGCTGGACTCATGGCTGCGGCAACGATCCTGGAAGGCTCTCCTCCTGAAAAAACGGAGTTTCATATCCATCTCTTCGAGAAAAATACATCACCTGGAAAAAAGGTGATTATCTCCGGGGGAGGGAGGTGTAATGTGACGACCAGTATCGAGGACAAGAAGATCCTCGCAATGAAGTATACTCGAGGTTGGGAATTCATCCGTAAGGCGATAGGAAAATTCTCTCCTCGAAAGTGCAGGGAATGGTTCGAATCCCACGGAGTACCACTCAAGATTCAAGACGACCTCAGGGTCTTCCCTGTCTCGGATGATGGACGAGATATTGTCGGAATATTCGAGGATATTTTTGCGAAACATCGTGACAAGATCACGCTTCATTATTGAGAGTGAGTTGATGAGGTATCAAAATCCTCTTCAAGGAGTATATGAGATGAGTATGATTTTTCTGGTGTATCGTTGTCATTCTCCGAAAGGATAGTTAGTACACCCGCATGGGTGAAATCTGTCCCAAAGAGATCCTCGCTCCGAAAGGATGACAAAAAGGAAAAAAATTCTGAAAATTTTTTCATCACGACAAAAAAATGAATCTATGAAGCCGATATCCTCATCATCACAACCGGAGGAAACGCTTATAGTCATACGGGCTCAACGGGTGATGGATATGCTTTTGCACGTTCACTTGGACATAGTGTCACAGAGCTCTGACCATCACTTTCGAGTTTCTTGACGAGAGAAAAATGGCTTCATGAACTTTCTGGGCTTGCTTTTGAGGATGCTCGTATCGTCATTCCTGCAGAAACAAGATATCCTTTGTCATCCTTGCAAAGCAAGGATCCCTCTCATAGAGTAGGAAGAGATTCTCGTGCCGAGAATGACAAAATGATCGAACTCGCTTGACCCCTCCTCCTCACACACTTCGGTATCTCATGACCACTCACCTTCATGGCCTCATCCCACCTTGCATTTGAGAAGATTGGGTCAAAAAGTGTAGGAAACACTTGAGATACGAGGATGCTTTCTGAGCAAAACCCCCCTGCCCTATCGGGCAGCCCCCCTTCTCAGGGGGGCTATCCCATTTCTCTCTCTCCACTATCATCCATGTGATGTAGCGAATGGGAAGCATTTCTGAAGGATCAATCCCAGAATCACCCGAAGAAACTCATCGTGAGTATCCTCTCAGAGAAACTCCCGCGGAGATTCGCAGATGCCTTCGTGAAGGAATATTTTCTACATGTAGAGACCACATTCGCAGGCTCCATCGCTCGCAGTGATCGTGAACGACTCTCGAAACTACTCGGAGATGGTATCCCACTCACCCTCCTCGAACGTCGGCCTGGTGATGAGTTCGTCACGGCAGGAGGAGTCAATACCGATGAGCTCGATCCTGAGACGATGGAGTCCCGAATACACGAGAACCTCTACTTCGCAGGAGAGGTTCTCAATGTCGATGGATATACGTGAGGATTCTCGCTTCAGATATGCTGGGCGAGTGGATATGCGGTGGGGAAAAGTGTATGAACAAAATTTTTTCTAAATTAGAATACCTCACTGTATACCTTCGCATATCCCCGAGTTTTCAGCTTTTCTTTCACTTCTGCGACCATTTTCGGATTCCCACAGAGATACCATTCCGTTTCTGGAGAAGTACTAATCATATCGATATCGACCCTTCATTCCTCGAATCCTGCTATCGACTCACGACTCACATGAATATGGAGATCTATATTCGGAAGTGCACGGAGTTTCTCGACATAGAAGAGTTCTCCTTCTGTCGAGACAGAGAAGTAGAGTGATATTTTTGGATGATTTTTCTTCTCTTTTCCTGTACCAATTAGTGACTGAATCATGGAGTATATCGGCGCGATTCCTGTTCCCGTCGCGATAAATATCTTCGGATTCTGATTTTCTTGGAGGAGAAAATTCCCATAAATTCCCTTGATGCAAATAGCCGCTCCTACTGATACCGAGCGAAGGAAATCTGATCCACGACTCTTCTCGGAGAGTTTGATTGTGAATGTATATCGATTCCCCGAATGTTCGACGATCGAGTATTGCCGAGTGAATTCTCAGAGTGTATCCTTCCAAAGAAACACCATAAACTGTCCTGGTTGACTCTCGAGGCTTTTCGCCAATTCGATAATGAGCTTGAGTGTCATAGGATTCAAGTATGTTTTTCCTACGATCATCCCGTCATGAAACTCTTCATGCTGTCCCTCAGTATAGAGGATGAAGTCAGACTTTCGCACCCCACAATCAGGACATTTCCATGAATCAGGAATGTCGGTGAACTCTGTTCCTGGGTCTATACCACTGTCAGTATCGCCGATGAGAGGGTCATAGATATGACCACAGGGAACGCAGATCCACTTCTGTCATTTTGGATATGTTTTCAGAGTTTTCTTTCTAAGAAATGATATATTTTTCCATTCCAGTACTTTGAATATAAAATAAGCTATCAAAAATAGAATGATTCCCCATTCGAACTCTCTATAGAGATTCAGAAGAACAACATGAGTAACGGTGAAAATAATGATCGCATAGACCGTTCTGTGGAGATATTTCCAGTATTTTCCCATAATCTTCATCGACCAGGTATTCGAGGTGAGAGTCAAAGGAATGGTGAAGATGAGTGCAAAAAATCAAAAGGCAAGAAATGACAAAAATCAGTCCTGAATCCAGAATCAAGTCGTCAGAGTATAGTCAAAATTCGAAAGAATATAACGTGAACTATGCACAAATGCGAGTGTTCCCATAAGGATACCGAGCTCTTTTCTCAGAGGCATGATCGCTTGAGCAATTTTGAGTCAGAAGACTCTCGAAAAAATCGGGATCCAGAGAATAATCCAAAGGAGGAGGATAGCATTTCCACCACTTCCCTTCACAGAAGTTCTATCGAAAAGATATCCAAATGAGAGAAATGACAGAAAAAGAATACACCATCCGATGTATTTCCTATATTTCTTCAGGAGGATTTCTATAGGTGAAAGGATTTGGTTAATACATGCAATCATAGGGTGAGAAGGGAGAAAATCAGGGTTTAGAATTTTTGGGAAAAAGTTATCAGGAAGCAGTTTGCAGGTAACAGAGTGAGATCTATTCCTCGATGCTGGATTCTTGCATACGCAGGAATAACAACAGTACTGGTATACTTATCGGATATATTTATATTTATTCTCGTTATGTTCAGCAAGTGTCTTTGCATAGTGGATACTTCATCCACTATCATGGAGGTAGTAGTAATATGGAGACGATTTTTTACTGAGTACCGCAGACCAAGTATCGAGTGACATATTCGCAATAGGAGTCGGAGGATATCATTGCTTATTCCGTGTATTATATGGATGTTTGATCGCTATAACCGAGCCGATAAAATCTGGAGTACATGTTTTTTGGGTTTTCTCATATCCGAAACAGACCGTTGCATCTGCACCCATAGGTATTCATTCACTGACTCTTTTCGAGAGGATTCCTGCGACAATTGGTTTTTCACTCGATATTCGCTCTTCCCTTTCGACGATCGATGCGAGGATGAGATCTGTGTATGCGTTTTCTCAGAGTCCACTGTAGGTATCGCCTATTCTCGATCAAAATGTCGAAAGCAGTTTCCGTGCAACGATATCAGCATTCGCATTTTTTGGTATACGATAGGTATCGGGATAGAGAAATCACTCAATACTCTTTACGCCCTGGAGAAATGGATATTCTTTTTGATACTCTATGAAATTTTCCTGGAGTGCAAGGAGAAAATCACCAGGATTTTCTATAATATCCTTGCGATAGAGATAGTCATCGATATCATAACTATTCCAGCCTGGGAGTATCGTAATTGTCAGATCAGTGAATATCGGTTTCGTGAGTATAGTGGAAAAAACACTTTCCAGTGAGGTATTATTTTCTACTCGATATCCTCATGCTTGGAGATTTTCTATCTTAGGAGCAAAATATTTGACCCAAAGTTTATATTTCCATGGTGATATAGTGATATCAAGACTCTTCGGGAGAGCATATACTGTGACTCACTTATCGAGCGTATAGGTTCACGCTCAGATGATTATCGATCCGACGGAATGAATGCTGTGGTATAAAATAAGAGAGAGTAGTAAAAAAAAACTAATAAACCATACAAATGATCGAGGATTTCATTGTTTTTTTCATCCTTTACGAGGAGATCCCCCGAGCGGTATCTGGGTAAAATTCATGCGAAAGTATTATTGGCTCGAGACATTCGATGATCCTGTAGAAAAAATCGTGAGTTTCTGAAGATCATTTTTTGCTTTTTCCATTGCAGTATATGCATCCTGCACAGATGTTACAGTATTTTTTATCTCTTGGGTTTTTTGTCTCACCGTTTTTTGTATCTGATCGGCTGTTGATTTCGATTCATCGACATATGTTTTTGTAGTATTCCTTATATTCTCATATATCGACTCCGAAGAACCTGGATCTTTCTCCATTTCTTTTTTGAATTCGCGTATTTTTTTATTATAGGAAGCATTCCCATACTTATCTGCGAGTGTCGGAAGGAGAAATACACCCAGAAGATAAATAAAAACAAAAATGATGATTAGGGCAACAAGACGAGTCAACATAAGAGTTTATTTTAGGAAATCTTCTATCGATTGTACTGAAGAGAGTTCGTTTTTGAGTGAGAGTATATCCTCATCCTTGATGGCACTTTCACTGAGTGATCCATTTTTCATGACTTTCCTGAGAAGTGCTTTTCATTCCACTGTTTTGAGCATTTCATTGGCGATATTCGCGACTTCTGCATGGATATGTGCATGAGCCTGACAGTGTGGGCAAGTGATATCGAGATTGATGAGATGATCACCGATTCATGTGATCTGGACGGCAGATTCATCGATCGTGTTATGACAGGATTGGCAGTTGTAGTGTTCGATAGTCGTTTCGATAATGTTCTTGAGGAATATGTAGAGCATGGTGTGAGGATGAATGAATAGAGCCTATGGTATGAGGATAGCGAATTATTCGATATTTTCAAGATATTTTTTTATTCTTTCAGTGGATTTCTCCCGTCCGAGGATATAGGCAATCTCGAATGCACCTGGTGAGAATTCTTCTCAGGAAAGAGCAATTCGCAGTGGCCAAAGGATCTGCCCATTTTTCTTTCCTGCACCTACAATTGCCTCAAGTATCGGTACCTTCAGTCCCTCGAGCGAACTATAGTCACTATTTTCGATATAGGGAAGGATCCATTGCAGTGCTGCTATTGCTTCACTCTCTGTTTCGATTTTCATCTTGGGATTGACTAGGAGTTCAGGACGTATCTCTACTGTACCATAGAGTGATTTCGTGAGTTCGATGTATTCATTGAACCGCTTCATCCGAGGCTGGAGTTCGCGTAGGATCTTCTCATTGAACTCATATTCTACCTGAGAAAATACTTCTCTATAGAACTCAGATTCATAGGTCTTGAGGTGTTCTGCTAGTCGCTCATGAAGGACTCAGAGTTCCATTTTCTTGATATATTCACCATTCATCCAGTCGAGTTTCACGGGATCGAGGAATGCCCCAGACTTATGGATATCTGTGAGTTCGAATTTTTCTACCATCTCATCGATACTCATAATCTCCTGGTTATTTTTCGGATTCCAGCCGAGAAGTGCGATAAAATTTAGGAGTGATTCAGGAAAATATCACTTCATGAGATATTCAGATACGGCCGTATCTCCAGTCCGTTTCGAGAGTTTTTTCCCATCAGATCCCATGATATTCGGAAGGTGGGCATACTCAGGGAGGGTGATACCCAGTCCACGAGCGGTGAGTATCTGGATGGGAATAGAACTGATCCATTCTTCACCTCGCATCACATGGGTGATCCCCATGAGGTGATCATCGATGACAACGGCTCCGTGATAGGTAGGAAATATTCCATCTGATTTTAGGAGGACAACGTCTTCAACCTGGGATGTCTGGAACTCGATTCGTCCACGGATAATGTCGTTCATGGCGACGGTTTCTCATTTTGGTGCTTTGAGTCGGATGGTATGTTTTTCTCAGTTTGCGATCCTCTCACGGGCCTCATCGATTGGGATATGTCGACAGTGACCATCATACCCTGGAGGGAGCTTCAATTCTTCCTGCTCGAGTCTGAGTGCAGCGAGTCTCTCAGAAGTACAGAAGCAATAGTAGGCACTTCC
>JAYUQR010000147.1:0-6895 GCA_043756665.1 Candidatus Altimarinota bacterium
TCTGGTACAAAAAGAGTGCCTAACGGCACTCTTCCAGAACCAATCAGTGTATTCCATTTCTCTAGAAATGTGAAACAATGTTGTTGGACATGACATATATCCGTAAGTTAGTAAGACTATATCATTTAGAATAAAACATCACCTTTCTTTTTATGGACAAAATCACAGTAAGAAACATTCTGCAAGATGCCCTCGTATACATACGTAAATATGCACTATCAGATAACGCAGTCGAGTATATACAAGAAATAAATAGCCTCGCTGATATGGTTCATAATGCCCCAACACTTTTACTGGATTGGGATGATCTCAAGAAAAATGAACCTAAAAAGCTTGTTTTTCTTATTCAATCATTTCAGAGTAATATTGATGTATTTACTCAAAAATTTCCTCATTCAATCCTTTCAAAGTCTCTCCTTAAAAATATCTATAATTAATTCACCTAATATGACGAAAAAATTGAAATGCCACATAAACCCCAAAACTCAATAATGCTCTCTATCATCCAAAAAATCATCATTCTCGCAGAAGCACGAATCCCAGAGCTCATGAAAAACGGAGACTCTGGATATAGTGAATTCTATAAGGGAAGTGAGACATTTGTCAGGTGAATCGAGAGTGAGATCGAAGAGATGATACAGGAAATCAATTCATGAAATCAAGTTTTTCTCGAAGATGAGCTCGGAGATATATTCTGGGACTATATCTGTCTCCTCGAGAATCTCGAACAGGAAGGGAAAATCAGCTCAAAAGAAAAGGTATTCGAACGGTGCTGGACGAAGTTCTCTGAGCGACTTAATAGCGATGGATCGAATAATGGAGATTGGAAAGAAGTGAAGAAGACGCAGAAAGAGCGACTCGAGACGGAATCTAATTCTAACTATTAAAATCAAATGATTCATATTGAATATGCCCACATCACACCGAATCTGAAGCCAGATGATGTCATTGTATCAGTGAATTCCTCGAAAGAATTGATTACCTACTTTGCTGGCAAGGACAGTATTTCACTCTGAGTACTCGTGGATGATCTCTATGACACATCGATCAATGCATGAACTGTAAATTCCTGGATTGATGAACTCGAAATCAAACCAGATAATGTCTATTCTGAAAAATCATTCTCTACAATCGCCGAGAAGATCCTGAAGAAAATCGACATGAAAAATGCTTCATTTCGTGAGAACTCGAAAGGCATTTGGCTCCAAGTCAGTACGAAGAGGTACGCATCTGAAATGGAATTCATACTCTGTAGATACCTCCCGAGTGGTATAGAGTACTCGTGTCCTATACTAGCTGCTGCGACCTATCTCTGGAGGCTTGGGTATTTTCCTGAAGAAGAAATATTTTTCTATAGCGGAAATTTCGGAGAAAAAGCTGATCGTATCGTGAATTTTCTTGATCCATATTTTCTCGATGTCGAGTCTCAGATCAGAAAAATCATAGAGCTTACCTATCCAGATGCGCTCGATAAAATTACTTGGATATTTCATAATCAGAAATAGTATGCACTTCACCCTCCTCTACGTCACTCACCCATCGAAGCCTGAAGCGATCAGAGTAACCACTGAACTTCTCAATCAACAACTTATCGTATGTGCTAACTTCTTTCCTATTGAGAGCATGTACTGGTAGGAAGGGAGGCTCACTAAGGATGATGAGATCCTCACAATATACAAGACTCAATCAGAAAATGTAGGAAGAGTACAGAAAAAGATCGAAGAGCTTCACAAATATGAAGTTCCGTGTATCATACGATTCGCAGAAGTATCTGCGAATGAATCCTATTGAAAAATGGATACAGAATAATTCATAATTATCAATTTAGTACTAATCATCATATATATGCTAGCCTATATCCTCTCCTACATCTCGGGAATCCTCACGCTCCTCATACTCGATGGCATCATGATCTGGTATGTGATCCTTCCGACATTTAAGAAGTATATCCCAACGTATCTCAATACTGATATGAACTATATCGCGGCGATAGCGTTCTACCTCCTCTATATACTCGTACTCTTCGTCCTCGTAGTGCTTCCATGAGTAGAATCTAAACTCTCACTTACCGAAATCCTCACGAAATCAGCACTCTTCGGGTTCTGAGCCTATATGACCTATGAGCTCACTTCGATGAGTGTGATGAAGGGGTGGAGTTGGAATATGGTTGCGATCGATACAATATGGGGAACTATACTCACGATGATCATCGGAGGAGTGATGTTCTCGGTTTATAAGTATTTCGTCTAATGAAACGGGTTTTCTTTCTTATCATCACATTATGTATCTGTGTTGCCATCGATATGGGATCGAAGCATTTTATCGTGAATGATTTTTCTTTCGAATACTGTAGTTATTGAGAATCTCAGGTAACAGAATCTCCTATCACATTTTTCACAGCAATCACTGACCTCTGAGCGTATGACATATGGTTCATGTGTGACACTCCTATGATGCGGCAAAAATATGGAGAAATATTGAACCATGGAATTCCATTACTTGGTGATTTTATCAGCATAAAACTCTCATACAATTCCTGAGTAGCATTTTCCCTTCCGATTCAGTGAATACTCCTTCAGTGCATCACCCTCATACTCATCATCGGACTTCTCTATCAGTATATAACAGTAGAATATACAAAAAATAATAGATGAATAGATGCTGCATATGTCCTGATACTCGCATGAGCACTCTCACATGCCTATGAACGGATATTTTTTGGACATGTGATCGACTTTATCGCAGTGAAATACTTTGCCATTTTGAATATTGCGGATATATTTATCTCTGTTGGAGCTTTTTTCCTTATTCTTGCCTATGTCCGAAGTAGAAAATCAGAATAATTTCTCGATCGAGGATTATCTCTCCCCACCAAAATACGATGCCACGGGTCTTGGAATGGCATTTATCTCTGCATTCATCGTCTCTATTGTATCAGGTGTGATTATTATCTTAATTGCATGGATCTCGATGGGAAAATTCTCTCTCGAGAGTGGATTTTCTCCGATTCTCCTTGCGATGATTACTTTCTTTGGATTGACTCTCGGAAATATTCTCTATGCATACCTCTTGTCGAAGATTTTCCCTGATATCTATACTCGTGGACGAACGGCACTCTCACAAGTTGTAAGTATGTCCATCCTTCTCTATATATTCCTCGCCCCTGTCTATCTCGTCGTTTCGAATCTCTCCCTTGAGTCATCTGTTGTTCTGATGGCATTTGCACTCCATGTTCTCCTCAATACGTTTTGCCTCCAGCTCATAATAGGGCTCACTGCACAGTATCGATATGCACTCCTCGTTCTCTATTCCTCAGTGATCAGTCTCCTCGTAACTATACTTCTGACGGCTTTTGCCTATACTTCACTCTCGAGTTCTTCGAATGCAATATTTCTCCTTCTCGGTCTCGTGATCGTGGCTCAGACTTCTGGTTCACTGATATCGAGCAGTGCCTACCTGGCATATAGGTACATATATACGACGACTGGATACGATCCTATCGGTTCTGTGTTTGCCCGTATAGAACAAGAGGAAAAAACGCTCGAAGGCGAGACTGAGAAGTTCCTCACACAATTCCATAAATAACATCCTATGTATACCCTCGTTCGCAAAACACTCGAAATCTATCTGCGCGAAAAACGCATTCCCACTCTCTCAGATATCGATCCATCACTCCTCGAATATACGAAATCGAAAATGTCGGTTTTTGTCACACTCTACTATAGAGGAAAGGTGATCGCATCGAGCGGACGCATCCAGTGTAAAAAAGAAAATACACTCTATGAGTGTATCGATAATACTCTCCTTTGCCTGAAGGATCCACGATTCACGACAGAGATACAAAATCTAGAAACAATCAATGATATACGTATCCGAGTCGATCGATTTACTTCAGCGAATCGACGTGTTCTCAAATCTGTTCAGGAAATCGATACGCGGGATGAGGGTATCATATTCCTCTCTCAAAATCTCGGAAAACTCTCGATTATCCTGCCACACATGCTTCATCTGGATTCTGCACCAGAGAATTTCTATGTTCTTGCCTGTCAAAAGGCTCGTGTCGATCCTGCGAAGCTCACAGCTTCTGACTCGGTCCTCTATGGGATAAAAACAGAAAGCGAATCTGATTTTTAGAAATATCTATTTGAGTTTCTCCTTCCGTGAAGAGCTATTTTTCTGATAATAGGCACACCACTTTTTGAGCGTACAGCTTTCGCATTTTGGCTTGCGTGCAGTACAGGTATAGCGTCAGAAGAGTACACATGGATGATGAAAGGATCTTTTTTGTTTTAGAGTGAATATCGTGTCTATCTCTCTATCCGTTTGCTCAGGTGTTTTCGTCTCTACGATACCGATACGGTTCATGACGCGGTGGATATGGGTATCGACACCGATATAGGGCATATCATAGAGCACTGAGAGGACGACTTTCGCTGTCTTGATCCCGATACCAGGGAATGTCTGGAGGAGTGTGAGGTCATTCGGAATCCTTCCCTCATATTCTTCTGCGAGTCGTATCCCCGTGGCGAAAATATATCGAGATTTATTTCGGAAAAAGTTCACATATTTGAAATATCATTCGAGTTCATCGACCGAGAGGGTGAATATATCTTTTGCTTCGCGAACCTTCGCGAAAAACGGAGGAGTGATCCTATTGACCTGCTTATCTGTCGTCTGCGCTGAGAGTATCACAGCTGTGAGAAGCTGGAATGGAGTCTCGAAGTCGAGCTCGATTTTCTTCCCTCAATAGAGTGAAATAATTTCACGAATGATATGATTGAGTCTATAATGGGAAATCATATTATTATTGATAATTTTCTCAATAGATAAGATGGAGGTTATTCGAACATATTTCTTTCGCTCTACAGATGAATAATTTCCCAGGAATTCGAACATCGACATAACTGAGTCCATCAGCATCAAGGATACTTCAGTTTTTTAGAATATAAGCCTTAAGTGTGAGAAGTTGATTCTTGAGATTTTTGTAGATATCTTCTTTCTTGGTATTATTGACCATAAAGTCCTGAAGCGCAAATAAGATTCTTCAACCATTTTCGAGGGAGAGATGTACTTCATTTTCTTCCGTGAGGTATCGGATCTTTCAGAGCTTTATATATGGCCATTGTTGTTTAAATATATCGATAATTTTACTTATTGCCGATACCTTCATATCAGGAAGTATGGTTTTATAGTCCAAGAGTTCATCCTCTCATATCTTGGTAATGATTTCCAGTGATTGGAGAGGCTCTATTTTTTCCTTTTGTATAGGAACGAGAACTCCATTTGTTGAGAGTCACCAGTAGATATTGTTCCGTCAGGTAATATTTACCTTATATATGAGGGGATATCACTCGATAATGATTTTGAGTCCATTTGGGTAGAGTCTATCGATACTGATTTTTTCGATATTATTTTGGTATTTTCTGAGACTGAGTGCGACAGCGGTTTGATCGAAAAGAAACAAGTTCTTTCAATATATATCCTCTATTGAACGATATGCGATATTGATATCGAGGCCATCACTTATTGATTCGATGATAACCTTTGATGGGGATATCTGAAAGTAGGGAGAAAATGTAAATATATAGACACAAAGCATGATAAGTACCGCACCGATATATCCAAGCATACGATGATCATCCATGAAGAATTGTGTTTTCTTCATGATCTTTTCCTGGAAAAAATTGGTAAAAGGCTGAAGTGCTCGTTTTTTCTCACGAAAAATTCCTCACCGCTTTGTCTGAATCTGAAGTCAAGAGTCACGAAAGAGGTATTTCTGTTGTTTTTCCTTCTTGATATCAGACTGGAATCCACGGTTTTTATAACGTTTTGAGAAGTTACGAATCCATCTGAGAAAGTCCATATTTATGATCGAGGGTATTGATAAGTTCGAGGATATTCGTCTCTTTTCTTGCTTCTTTCATGAGCTTGAATCGGATATGGGGAATCTTCCTGAGGGAGAACTCTTTTGCTAGGTGGCGCTCTATATCATGAGCTGTTGGGGCAATGAAGTGAGGGAGTTCTTTTTCATTTGTCTGCGAGCCAATATAGATATCTCCATAGGAATAATCCTGACTCACTTCTACAGCATTCACAGAGATGATACCGAATCCATGTGGCTGCATCTGTTCATAGAGGAGGATGGACTGGCTCGCATATCATCTGATGGCATCAGCTAGTCGTTTTTGTCGAAGGTTCATGATAGTTCAGTTATGAGAATTGATGGGGAAAGTTATCAGGAAGCAACTATCAGTTATGAGATTGGAATGCTCTTATTTTGCCTCAAGACAGTATAGAATAAAATATGAAAAATGAAAGTCTTTTAGAAAAACTTTTTCAGGTCTTCTTTTAGTTCTCATTCGAAATTGTAGTCTTGACCGAAGAGGTTAAATGAGAGTCTCCAGGCATGGAGCCATTGGCGCTTGAGTCAGTATTGCTCATCGGATTCTTGGTTCATCTTCTCGTTTCCATATTTTGTATCTCAGAGTATGGGATATCCGATAGAGGAGAGGTGGACTCGGATCTGATGCGTTCGACCTGTCAGGAGATCCACCTCGAGGAGCGTATATTTATTAGCAATAATTCACTTATTGAGAAACTTCGTTTTAGCGAGTTTTGGGTTTACAGGATTAGCAGTTGTCATTTTTTTTCGGTCATAGGGATCACGCCCGATGAATGACTCGATATATCCCTCCTGATCCTTCACGATCCCGACGACGAGCGCGAGATAGGTTTTTTGTATCGTTCTTTTTGCGATCTTGAGTTGGAGGGCATGCATGGCTCGATCGTTCTTCGCGATGATGATAAGTCCACTGGTATCCTTATCGAGACGATGGACGATACCAGGACGTTCGACTCCATTTATTATTGATCTATTCTTTTGTATTTGTCATTC
>JAYUQR010000148.1:0-19893 GCA_043756665.1 Candidatus Altimarinota bacterium
TCTGGTACAAAAAGAGTGCCTAACGGCACTCTTCCAGAACCAATCAGTGTATTCCATTTCTCTAGAAATGTGAAACAATGTTGTTGGACATGACAAATAGAGAATAGATACTGAATTTATTTTGAGAATGGCGAAGTCCCTGGAAACTCTACACTTTCGAAAAATTCGGATACTTGTCGCATATATTCAGGTGAAGATGAGAGGATATCGAAGGAGAACCGATATCACTTATAGGCTCCGTCTTCAGTCTTAAATGGATAGAAGAGAGTAATATTCATCTTTTCTATGATAGGTGAGGATTTCTTATCGGAGAGATCAGTCACACTCATGATAGCAACTTTCCCATTTTTCATAGTGATCTTTTTATCGATTACCTGAGTATCACCGAGAGTCTTGTATCGATCGAAAAAAGATGAAAAGCTGTAGTCCTTTCCTCGATACAGCATCGAGTCATTATAGCCATAATTCATATAGTCATCGACAGAATCAAAATCGAGAATCTCGAGCTTTGTATCAGCGATAGACTCAGAATTGAAAATAAAATATACATTCGGAGTGATACTCTGATCAAAGGTGGTTGTTCACTCTGAGATATATACATTCTCAGGGAGACTATTTACTGTGAAATATTTTGACTGAAATTGTTTTTCTAAGGCATCTGGATTTTGAAATCGTATCGTTTTTACGAGTGTGATGAGTTTTTCTACCATTTTTTTATCCTTCCTCTCCCCATCATTTGCTATAAGAGATGCCCCACAATTGGGTGCATTTCGAAATCAGATGGAAAGCATATAGAGTGATTCTCCATTTTTTGCTTTTGTTCCGAGTATTGTGAGTCAATAGATACCTTTTTCACTGTCGATGAAAGAACCACTGAGCGAGTAACTCGTGTCATTCTTTGAGAGGTTTATACTTTTCTGGTAAATATCACTGGTTGAGTATTTGAGAGATGCATCATTGCCACAACTGACCATGAAGGCTACACGATTTGTTTTATCGATAAAGCGATAATCGAATATCTCCTCATCAACGGAACTTGTCGAAAACGATGGCTTCAGTCACAGTTTCCCGAGGTTGCGTATCTCTACCTTTTTTGTTTTTATGAGATTCGGATTTTTATAGATGACCTGATTATTGGCAATATATTTCTGGAAATCGGAATCAATCTTCATGGTAAAAAGTTCTCGATTCGCACTCTTTTTCGCGAGGAATTCTCGGGCGGTTTTCATGGGAATGATATACCCGATGACACCATTATCTGAGCTTACCGCATAGGGTATCCCGACGAGCTTGCCATCAGTATCGAATGCTCCTCCTCCAGAATTCCCATGGTCGATCGTACCATCGAACTTATAGGATCGATCATCGGCTCCACCGATCTTCCCTTCTGTACGGGTGATAGTCGTTCCGCCGATACTCGGATAGCCATAGACGATGATACTCGATCCGATAGACATATTTTTTTTCGAATACTCTACTTTTTTCGCTGTGAGTATCGGATGGGTGATCTCGAGGAGTGCGAGGTCGGTGACAGCATCATAGGAAATGAGCTTCGCATCACTCCAGCACGTCGGATCTTTTCTCAGGGGAGTCGAGTAGCAGACCTCATAGTATCCAGTAGGATCCTTCCCTGCGAGATCGAGGATGACATGAGCATTCGTGAGGATACGATTGCCTTCGATGAGGACAGCACTCCCGTAGTGGGTGAAGAGATAGTTCCCACCGATACTGTCACGAGCATAGGTCTTGATCTTCAGCACTGAGGAGAGCATATCTGCATCACTCGCGGCAGAGACAGACGATGAGAAAACCAGAGAAAAAATGAGGATTATTAGCAAGAGATACTTCATAGATCGAGAGATGATTAGTGAGTCTCCAGAGTAGTGAATATTCGCTCTATTGCAAGTGGAAAGTATGAGAAAGAAATAGCTCTCTACCTTGCGGAAAGAGAGCTATTCAGAGAGGTCAGAAATATGAGTGATACTGTATGGCTGGGGTACTAGGATTCGAACCTAGGATGGGGGATTCAGAGTCCCCTGCCTTACCGCTTGGCGATACCCCAATGTAGTTGGTAGATATTAGTAGATAGATAATAGAAGGAACGACTGGAAATCAGGGCAGAGAAATCTAACAACAGAAGCGAGACGGATTTTATGAGAACTCCTATTTTTTGCAAGTTTTTTGTTTTCTTTCTGAGAAAAATCACTAGAATCAGAGAAATCCCCTAGCCCTTGCGAACTACTATGCAATTTTTCCTCTGACTCTTCTTTATCCTCCTCGGAGTTGCGATTATCTATTATCGCTACAAACTCTATGAGTTCACAGGAGACTGGAGCTGGGCAGTGCAATACCTCTGAGGGAATGGTACCATCCTCGCCATAGTCCTGATCGGTATGTTCTCCATCGGATGTGGAGCCGCCTATCCATTCGGAGTATTTGACCAAGTGAATGAACCGATCCAACCGATGGTTTTCGGAAAAAAATAAGTATTACTGCATCGATATGAGTCGCATCTCGATGAATTCGGGGATAGCGAAGCGAAATCGCTCCACGAGTCGATCATAGAGGTAATAATCCTCTTCATCTGTATGGAGAACGAAGCGATCGGATACCGTTCCATCAGAGAGCCTTGTAGTCGTGAGGGATTCGATATTGATCCCTGCCTGATAGAGGATCTCAGTTACTTGTCTGAGGAGTCAGATCTTATCTCTGAATATACATTCGATCTCAAGCATGACTCAGTCAGTCTGGATATGACTCCAGTGAGCAGGCATACGACGATCAGGCTGGATACGATCGATATTCTCACAGTCGAATTTATGGATCGTGATAACACCACTTCCGATATATCCGATGATCTTATCTGATGGAGTCGGGTTACAACACTGGGCAAATTTATAGGGAATATCCCGCTCTTTTCCGATGATGACAGAGACTTCATCGATAATTTCGCTGTGTTCTTTACTCCGTTTTGGTTTTTGCTCTTCTGGTCGTAGTTCAGATTTTTTGATACCGAAGAGATCCTCTATGATATCATCATGGATGGATCTCAGGATACTTCCGGGTTTTCTCGAGAGATTGCCGAGCTGGACGAGGACATCTTCCTTTTGTTTTGTATCGAGCACACGACCATCGAGATTCTTCAGGAGATGGAGATCTTTATCGAGTCATTTTCCATAGTTTTTCTCGAGATAGGTATTGAGGATGAATCGTCATTTTTCGATAAAAAATCCTCGCTCTTCACGATTGATGAATTGGCGTATATGTTCTCGAGCTTTTGCCGTCTTCACGAAAGAAATCCATGTCGGATTGGGCCTGCGGTTTTGATCTGTAACCACCTGGATACTCTCTCCATTTCGCAGGACATAGTCGAGGGGGACGACCTGACCATTCACCTTCGCGATTGTGAGTTCATTGCCAAGCTTCGAATGAATCGCATAGGCGAAATCCACAGGAGTCGATCACTTCGGGAGGGTGATGATGTCTCCCTTCGGTGTGAAGACGAATATCTGATCGGCAAAAACGTTCACACTCATCTGACTCATGAACTCTTTCCCTTCGATAGCATTTTCTACGATTCACTTAATTGTCTTGACCCAGTAACTGTCTTTAGATTTTGTAGATTTCCCATTTTCTGTATATTCGAAGTGAGCTGCAACTCAGATCTCTGCCTGGATATGCATCTCTGGCGTGCGTATCTGTATCTCGGTCGGTTGTGATCTCACTTCGGGGAAGAGTCCGACGACGGTGGTATGCAGAGACTGATATCCATTCTCTTTCGGAAGCGCTATATAATCCTTGAACCGTTTTGGCATAGGGACGAAGACGTTATGCAAAACTCCGAGAATCTCATAACATCGTGGAATCGAGTCAGTGATAATACGGATAGCAAAAAGGTCATAGAGATCTCGCGCATGACTATAGGAATATTCTTTTCGTGAGAGTTTTTTATAGATACTATATGGCGCCTTGATCCGATAGCTGATATCTCTGATCGGGACTGATTCTGGGATCATCTCACGGATGACAGTTTTTGCTTTTGCGAGAAAATACTCCTGCTCTTCTCTGAGTTCCTCGAGTTCTTTGGTTATCTCGAGATATTCTATCGGATTGAGTATACGGAAACACTCGGTTTCGAGCATCTCCTTCATATGGAAGATACCGAGTCTATCAGCGATCGGTGCATAGACATTGAGTGTCTCGAGCGCGATGCGATTTCTCTTCTTCGGGTCTGGGTGATGATCGAGGGTCATCATATTATGCAGGCGATCCGCGAGCTTCACGATGATCACACGCAGATCCTCCACCATAGCGACGAACATTTTTCGCAGGCTTTCGATACTCCGCTCCTCTCCACTATAGCGTATAGCCGAGAGTTTCGAGAGTCATTCACAGATGAGGGCAACTTCGCTTCCGAATTCCTTCTCGATATCAGCCTTTGTCCGTAGTGTATCTTCGATCACATCGTGGAGGATACATGACTGTATCGTCACGAGATCGGGCTTCAAGTGGAGGAGGAGTTTGCAAGCAAGGAGAGGATGACTGATATAGGGTTCGCCACTTTTTCGCATCTGACCATGGTGAGCATCTCGAGCAAATATATAGGTACTCCATATGCGCTCATGGATCTCCACCTTCGGCATGTGCATATACCCAGAAACTGTATCGATGAGCTCGAGTGTGATTTTGTCGGTTTCGGTATAATCGATGATGAGTTCACGGTTTTCTAACATAGTGGAAGTATAGTGAACTCTCTGAAAAATACAAGAATCTGTGCCCTTATAGCAAACCTGTTTGATTAAGATGAGTATTGTCATTCCGGCTTTAGAAGGTGAATTTTCACGAAGTGAAAAGAGAAGCTCCCCTGGGGGATGCCGGAATCTATTTTTTGATGCTGGATTCCTGCATTCCCCCAGGGGACACTCTCTTGGACTTTCGTCCAATTCACCTTCGTCGCAGGAATGACACTTACGTATCCTATTCAACTGAACTTACTCTACCATCTACCCCCGAATCATATACCCTTTCACCTTCATCGTTTCGATGATGAGATTTTGAACTGAGAGAGCCTCTTCATCAGTAATTGTTCCTTCTATATTCGAAAGGGTAAAGGCAAAATTCACACTCTTCATTCATTCTCCGATCTTGATACTATCTTCATAGATAGAGTCTACTCGAAGTTCGCAAATCCACGGATGGACGGCATCGATAATGCGACTGATATCGCCCGTGGGAGTTATCTTCGGGAGTATAAAATTCAGTTCCCTTGGAATCGTTTGGAATCGTGAAATCTCGATAAATCGTTCATCCTTCTCTGCATGCAAACGCAAGAGGGTTTCATAGTCTCACTCGAAATAGAGCGTATCAGGACTGATCTCGAAAAGTGACGCTGTCTCTGGATGGATCTTCCCAAAACGGATAAGGGTCGTATCTCAGAGAGTATATTTTCCCGATATGCCAGGATGGAGAAATGTGAGATCGCTCACTCACTGGTGGAGTGGAGGGATATATCAGAGAACCATTTTGAGATATGATTCGAGGACTATACGCAGTGATTCCGTCGATTTTCCGATCGCGACTCAGGCAAGTACTTTTCTTTCGGGAAAGGGTTTACTTTCGATCGTAGAAAGAAATGATTCTACATTCTCACTTCTCTCTCACTCTGTATGGTACGTCTTCCCTATTTCGAAAAGTCGAAAAGAATTTCCATATTTCTGGTTATGACTCACGTTCTGAAAGAGTCTCGGAGCAAGGGAGCGTGACATATGGGTATACTCTTCATTAAAGGCATTTTGTATCCGTACCGCTCACTCCATATCTGTGTAGCCGACCTTCCTATCGAGGATTTCACTCGAGAAAGAGTAATTATAGACTTCACTCCAGCCATTTTTCGAGAAGTGATTGAGCGTCATATTCCTGAGGGAGACTTCAGGATTCTTCTTCGCTATAGAAAAATCACTATCAAGTGGACGGAATGGAACAGCATCATAGCCATAGATTCGTATCACTTCCTCTGCAATATCCTCTTTTATATGTATATCTTTACTTGCCCTCCATGATGGAACAGAAATAGTTATTTGTGAATTGTGAATTGTGAATGTAAGCCCTAATCTGTCCAGTATCGCATCGACTTCTTTTCTCGGTATTTCTATACCTGCTTTCATATTGATGAATTCATATGTCACATCGAGTTCGACATGATTCACTCGTGCTGGATCGAGATAGGATGAGCTCCCCGTGATCGAATACTCTTTCCCGAGGAAGTCGAGGTACTCTCTCACTCGTGAGAATGTCGATCATGCGAGAAGTGGATCAAGGGATTTCTCATATCGAGTCGAGGCATCTGTGCGGATCCCATGTCTCTGAGAAGTGAGCCTCACACTGGTCGCATCGAAACAGGCTGACTCCCAGATGATACTCCTGGTTGTCTCTGAGACAGCGCTTCCCATCCCACCGATGACACCAGCAAGTGCAACAGGACCGCTATCATCGGCGATCACCATATCGTCACTCGTGAGGGTATACTCCGATCCATTCAGTGCTGCTATTTTTTCTCAGGGTTTTGCCTGTCGTACATGGATATCACCCACTATCTTCCCCGCATCGAATGCATGCATCGGCTGCCCGAGCTCAGTCATGATACAATTCGTGATATCGACGATGTCCATCTTCGGCGTGAGACCCGCTCGTTCCATCATGAGTGACATCCCAAATGGACTTTTCCCTACCGTTATGCTATCCATTTTGAGGAGATGGTAGGAGAGACAGTGTGGGGTGAGGATTGACGTATGGAATGTTGGAGTGTTGGAGGGTTGGAGTGTTGGAGGGTTGGAGTGTTGGAGTGTTGGAGTGTTGGAGTGTTGGAGGGTTAGCGTTGATGGTATGTCGAACACTGCATGGAACTCTCGGGCGTTTCCTATTACCGAGAAGAGATCAGGGCGATTGGTGATAAATTTATTATCGATCTCAAAGGTCGTATCTCGGATAGGAAACTGGTAGACGGATCCATCTCGTCCGATGAATGGGAGTGTCAGATCGAAGAATGATTTCCCGATCTGGGATTCGAGAAGAGCACTATCCCAATCTTGTTCGAGGATCATAATACCAGTGGACTCCTCTGTCGACATACCGATCTCATCAGCACCACAGATCATCCCACGGCTCATCATCCCTGCCATCATACGTTCTCCGATAGTGAAATCACCAGGGAGAATTGCTCAGGCAATCGCTACGGGAACATAGGTAGCCTCACCAATATTCTGCGCTCCAGTAAGGATAGTCTCCTCACCTATTTCTCCCAGGTTGACTCGGACGATGGAGAGTTTTTTGCTCTCAGGATGCTTCTCACAGGAAATGACCTTTCATACAACTACTTTATCGAGAAAGTGTGATTCGATCCCATCGATCTCGGCAGTATGGATCGAGTATTCATGAGCAAGATCCTTTATCGCATATTTTTGCAAAAGTCACTGAAGAGGCGTATAGAGTGATATCCAGGAGAGAGGGATTTTCATAGGACGGAGATTTATATATTAGATTTGAGAATTTATGGTCGGTAGGGGCAACCCTTGTGGTTGCTCCGTATCAGAAGAGTGAGTAAATCCTAGAACACATCAAGTATATAAAAAACTCCTCTAAATGCAAAAAATGTGAAATATTTTGTTTTTTCATCCCTCAGTGGTATACTTCCGGTATATATACATTTATTTACCAGTATGAATCTCAGATTTTTCCATACACTTCTTCTTTTTGTTATTACTTTCTCTATAGGTTTCCTGTTTTTTTCCCATACTTTTGCTGCGGGAGATAATGAGTCATGAATCTATGATGGTGTGAAGACACAAGATGAGATTCGTCAAGGAAACTTTACCATAGATGATATTCCGAAAGTGATCACGGGTATCATCGAGATCCTCCTCGGTATTGCAGGAACAGTCTCGATCGTTGCCCTGATCTATCATGCTGTGCAGATGCAACTCGCGAGTGGGATCACATGAGACAGTACTGGAGTCGATAAGGCAAAAGCTGGGATGAAGTGAGCCCTCCTCGGTTTTGCACTCTCCCTCTCTGCCTGGTTCCTCATCACGAAATTCGTCGAGCTCCTCTCGTCCGCTACATAATTCTACTCTATGTTTACTTGGCAATTCTCATCGCAGAAAGTACGACCTCCACAGTGGTATATCATCGCTCTTATTATTGTACTTTCATTTGTCGCGTATGGTATATTCGAGTGACTCTATATTATGTCGATTGTCGCATTTCTCTTTGCCTGAGTGTATATCCTCATGGAAAATAATGCTGCCCCTCTGATGAGTGTCCTCGTGAATGATCGACTCATCCAGATCGGGAGCGCTGTCTATGAGCTCGATAAGATCACGAGATTCACTATCCTTTCCCGTGATGGTACTCCTGCCATTCTCAGGATCTGGATCAAAAAATCCCTCACCCCGAACCTCGATATTCCTCTCTCTAGTACAGTCGATGGATATGCACTGAAGGATTTCCTCTCGCAGTATGTGACGTATGATAGCGAAGCTGAGTTTACGAAGAGTGATCGTATTATCGAGGCGATGGGACTGTAAATAAGAACTATAAATTATAAGATAAAAAAAATAATTTCACGAGTGGAGAGCTTTTATGATTTTATACTGAAAATTTTAGTAAAAGTGCTGTAAATCCCTAGAAATAAAAGCTTTACTTTCCAGAGATTTTTTATATCATGCTTCGCGAAAATGAGGCTACGAATGCTACTATTCTCTTTTTGATATCGTTCTTTCTAAAACCTAAGTTCTAAATTCTAAAATCTCAATAGTATGACCTACGACTCCAGTCAGATCCAAGTCCTCGAAGGCCTCGAACCCGTCAGAAAACGTCCTGGGATGTATATCGGAGAAACCAATGAACAATGACTCCATCACCTCGTCTGGGAGATCGTCGATAACTCGATCGATGAAGCTATGGCAGGTCATGCAAAAAATATCTCTATCACGATGCATTCGGATGGATCGATCATGGTCGAGGATGATGGTCGTGGAATCCCTGTCGATATCCATCAGAAAACTGGGAAATCGGCGCTCGAAACCGTTATGACGGTGCTCCATGCTGGAGGAAAATTCGGTGGTGAAGAGAGTGGATATAAGGTTTCTGGAGGACTTCATGGGGTCGGTGCCTCGGTCGTGAATGCCCTCTCGGATAAGATGCAGGTCTGGGTACATAAGGATGGGAAAGTCTATACCCAGTCTTACCAGCGTGGAGTTCCTGATGCACAGGTCGTCGATACGGGTGAGAAGACGAAAAAACATGGTACGATTGTCAGGTTCTGGCCGGATGCGACGATGTTCACCACAACGACATTCGACTATGATACCATCAAACTCAGACTCCGCCAACAGGCATACCTCACGAAGGGTATAACCCTCACTCTCCATAATGAGTTCGATAACTCACACTATCGATTTTTTTTCGAAGGAGGAATCGAATCCTATATCCTCTATCTCAATCGAGGGTCAGAGGCTATTTCTGATGAGGTATTCTATATCGAGAAACAAGTCGAACATATCAATGTCGAGATCGCACTCCAGTACAAGAAAGATGACTACTCAGAGAAGATTATCAGCTTCGCGAATAATGTCGCGACCACTGATGGAGGGACACATACGGTCGGGTTCCAGATGGCGCTCACTCGCACGATCAATAAATACGCTCGAGAACAGGAGTTCCTGAAGGAAAAAGATGCCAATCTCGAATCCGTCGATGTCCTCGAAGGGATCTGTGCGATCATATCGGTGAAGGTTCCAGAACTCCGCTTCTCTTCCCAGACCAAGGAAAAACTCGTCAATCCTGAACTCAAGTGAGTCGTCGATAAGGTCCTCAATGAAGGGTTCTATGACTTTCTGGCTGAGCATCCGAAAGCGGCAAAATCGATCATCGATAAGTGCCTCCTCGCAGCCCGTGCACGAGCGGCTGCTCGCAATGCTCGAGATACCATCATCCGTAAGTGAGCCCTCGAGGGCTCTGGGCTCCCTGGGAAACTCGCTGACTGTAGCTCGAAGGATCCGACCAAGTGTGAGCTCTATATCGTCGAGGGTGATTCGGCGGGTGGTTCCGCGAAACAGGGCCGTAACCGAGAATTCCAGGCAATCCTCCCATTGCGAGGAAAAATACTCAATACGGAACAGGCGAGGCTCGATCGCATATTCGGAAATACAGAAATCAAAAATCTCATCATCGCGCTCGGAACCTCTATCGGAGAGTCATTCGACTATACTCGTCTTCGCTATCATCGTATCGTCATCATGACGGATGCTGATGTCGATGGGGCACATATCCGTACCCTCCTCCTCACATTCTTTTTCCGTTACTTCCGTTCCCTTGTCGATAACGGTCATATCTTCATCGCGAATCCTCCCCTCTATAAGCTCTCGAAAGGAAAAAATACGTGGTACGTCTATACAGAAGAACAGAAAATAAAATGTATCGCCGAAGAATGAATCACCTCAGAATGAGTCCAGCGATATAAGGGTCTCGGTGAGATGAATCCTGAGCAACTCTGGGAGACGACGATGGATCCTGTGCAGAGAAAGATGTTTCGTGTGACGATCGATGATGCTGAGAAGGCTGATGCGGTATTTCGCATGCTCATGGGGGAAGATGTCCCACCTCGCAAGCACTTCATCCAGTCACGAGCAACACAGGTATCAAACCTCGATGTATAAGATATGAAATTATTGCTGTGGTGATGTTGGAGTGGGAGAGATAGGTTTTCTCGAAAAACTATTTACTGATAATCAAGTCGTAGTGATTCATAAGTTTCAAACTACAGAATCTTGTACTTTTGTAAGGATTCATTGTAATTTTTTCCGTCTTGAAGTATGAAGCCAATTCTTTCAGTCGTTAGAAAGTACTAGGGCATATCAAGAGTGACTTCAGTATTGTCGCTCCCTTCAATGGATAACAATTATCTCTCCTTCAATCTCTAGTTCCTGCTTTACTCTTTCAAGTTTGTCTGCATCCAAATGAATAAGGCATGTTCCTGTTGAGTTCTGGAAAAGATAAAAATCCTGCTCCTCTCAGAGCTTGTAATACTGTATTCTTCCATCTTTATCTACTCAGGGAAGTCAGTGTTCAGAGGTAATTCAGACATGCTGATATCTTCTATGTAATTTCATAAATTATTGGGTTATATAGTGAATCGTGATATAATATCTTTTTTCACTCGGTACCACGATGATATCGAGGCCCATCTTCGTGAAGTAGGGATTCACGATACTGCGATAGTGGGCATCATAGGATCTCCCCTTCTCACTCATGAAGAAGTCATAGGTCGAACGGATTGACTGGATCAGTTCATCTGTGCAGTCTGTGGCATTACATGAGTAGTATCCATAGCCGACATTCTCAGTATGTTTTGATCGATCGATCACGATGGGATCGATACCTCGAGCCACGAACCAGTCATCAATCACAGGGAAATCATAGTAGCTATCACCTGGATGCCTTCTATGGTGATTCTGTCCCCGTCCTTTCGCGAATTCGACATTCCAGTCATGAGCCGTGATATCGAGATGAGGATCATAGCTATATGGCGAGAGCCTGAGCTCTGAGCGAGTCCTATTGTACCAACTGAACCATTCATCGCGGATTTTCGCTCTATCGATATTTTGGAGCTGATTTCCGTATATTTGAGGCGAAATAGAGTTATTTTGTGAGATTGGATATATTTTCGGCGGAGTGAGAACTGGATTCGACACTGGGGTGTTCGATACTGGAGATTGTATATTTTTCCTTTCGAGTCTATTGGCTGCGAGTCGAGATCGATTGTATTGTTTTTTCTCTTCGATAAATATTTTTTTTTGGAGAATGGTATTTTTCTGCATCTGGACTGTCAGAGAGGGTTTCAATACGAGGGATCCAGACTGAGCAAAAGAGTACTCAGAACTGAGTACGAAAAGCATGATGCATATCCAGTATTTCATGGAGGTATTGTAGCACAATACTCGATTATTGCAAAATGAAGTAGGAATCCCCTATCCATATATATCCCCTCGACTATCAGCATCATAGAAATATATAAGTACTCGTTCATCGATCACTTCATAGAGAAATCGATATTTTCCTATACGGAGTCTGTAATTATTCGGATGTCAGATATATGGCTTCACATCGGCTCATTGAGGATTTCGAGGATTGATCTCTATTCGTTCCGATTTTTCTACAAATCGTTCAGCGAGATCGGGATGTTTCGTGAGGAATTTTTTCACCTCCTTGGATGTCTGAACTGTATACATCATAGTATATTATCGAGTATATATTGAGCGGATCTCATCAAGAGAAACACTCTCACCCCTTTCGAGTTCTGCTCTTGCCTCGAGCCACTTTGCATGAGCTCATTCTGGATAGACGAGCCCTCTCTGATCATCCTCGACGGGACGCACTTCAAATGCAGGTTTCGAGTGCACGAGTACCACATAGGATATCCTCTTTTCGCGAGCCTCGCGAGTATATCGGGAAATATTATTTCTATAGTCTGAGAGTGTGATATATTGAGTCGTCATAGGAGTTTGATTTAGGATTTTGTGCAAATAATATACCAAAATATTGCACAAAAGCAAAATTTTATCAGAACTTCTTTTTCAATATTTCTGTGAATATCTTCGGATTCCCCTGCCCTTTCGATGCTTTCATACACTGCCCGACGAAGAATCCGAAGAGATTAATCTTTCCTGATTTATATTCGGCGAGTTGTAAGGTCGATTCCATGAGGACTTGATCGACGATCGCTTCGAGAGCTCAGGTATCATTCGATTGTCGGAGTCAGAGCTTCTCGACCCATTCACTCGCAGTTCCTCATTCGAAAACGAGCTTTTCGATGACGATCTTGCTATTTGTCGAGGAGAGCATATCCGTATTTACCATTTTTATCACTTCTCCGACTTCTCTCGCCCCTCACTTCACGTGTGAAAGGTCGATCTTCTCATGGTGTCCCTCGAATATCGCAAAAAGGACGGTCGTGATATAGGAGCATGATTTCTTCGGATCCTTCGTGAGGGTAACGAGTTCTTCATAGAAGTCACTCGTGAGACGATCACCTGAGAGGATACGAGCATCATCCTCGATGAGATTGTATTCACTGATATATTTCTGTCGCCGATCGATCGGGAGTTCGAGAATATTTCTCTCTTCGATAAATGAATCTTCTAGGTGAAGTGGTGGGAGATCAGGATCAGGAAAATATCGATAATCCATGGCATCTTCCTTCGAGCGAAGAGGCGTCGAGAATCCTTTCTCATCATTCCATCCTCGGGTTTCCTGATCGGGCTTCTCCCCAGCCTCATAGAGTTCGCACTGCCGATCATATTCGACATCGATGGCACGACCGATCGATGAAAAGGAGTTGATATTCTTCAGTTCGACTCGGGAACGAAGCGCGGTCTCTCCATGGAGCCTCACCGAGATATTCACGTCACAACGGAGTTGTCACTTCTCCATATCCGCATCGGATGCGCCACACCATCGCATGAGCTTCTGGATCTCCTCGAGGTAGGCGATGACATCGGACTTCGATCGAAAATCAGGCTCCGTCACGATCTCCATGAGTGGTGCTCCAGCGCGATTATAGTCACAGAGCGTCTTCCCTCATGCATGGACGAGCTTCCCGGCATCATTCTCGATGTGCATATGGTGGATACGAAATGTCTTCACCGCATCTCACACATATGTCCGTACTTCCCCACCGATAGCGATCGGATGGTAGAGCTGAGTGATCTGGTATCCCATCGGGAGATCAGGGTAGAAATAACTCTTCCGGTCGAAGATACTCACTTCCTGTACCGTCGAACGCAACGCGTGACTCGCCCGTACAGCGAGATCGACGACTCAGGCTGACAGGGTCGGGAGCATCCCAGGGAATCCCATACAGACAGGACAGACATGGATATTCGGCTCACTCGCGAGCTCGAGAGCATTCGCACAACTGCAGAACATCTTCGTATTCGACTTCACTCGGACGTGGGTCTCGAGTCCCATGACGATTTCGTATTTTTCGCTATATGATGGCATGATAGTGGGGTATTATGAGAGATTTTCTGATGGATGTATTGTATAGAAAAACCGAAAAAGGCAAACGGAAAGGCAAGAGAAAGTCACTTGGGGACAATGAGAGAGAAAAATACTTTCAGCTTGTTTATTTTTATTTTGACTTTTTTTCTAGATTCGTGTACTCTGTGAATATAACTATTGTTCATAGGTATGTCTCCCTGACTTCAATTTGGTGAAACACCTACATTTACTCCTCAAATGTGACTTCCAGAAAATCATAATTTTTGACGTTTTTTGCATTTCCCAGAATCTGTAGCAGGCTTCGGTGCATGACATGAGTTCATCCTCCAGATGAGAGCGCATGAACTCGATACTCTGAAAAAAGAAAGTCTCCCCCCAAAAATCCACGAAACGATCCTAGCAGTCAAAAAGCTCTATGGGTATCGATGATACATGGTCGATGGTGTTCCTGCAGTATTCGATGGGCTCGAGGTCGCGTGGGACAAGGATACATTCGAGATCTCGAAAATCACGATGCATCTGAAGAAGGGGGACGAGAAAATCAGTGTGAATATAGTACAAAGCAATGGAAAGTTCGAGTTATCGACAGAAAAGAGAGAAGATGGAGCTTTGATAGTACCTACAATGAGCATTCCCCAGCTTTCTAAGAAGAAGATACGTATAAAATCGTCGAAAGTATGAGTAAAGCCAAAAGGTGAGGTTGTCGATTGAATGAAAGATCAAGATCCCACTATTTCCGCTCAAGTTCCAGCAGTAACCCTAGCACTTCCGGAAAGTTCTCTCCCATCAGAAAATAAAAAAATACTGGAAGAAGCCAAAACAAAATGAATCGTGCTCACTCCCAATGAATGAGGTGCTCAGGATTATCCATTCAGCTGGGAAGGTAAATCTATATCACTGAAGCAAGCACGAGTGCTGGTCGAATATCAGGAAAAAATAGTACAAATCTGATGAAAAGAAGTAAAATTTCATATATTCCATGATGCTGGTGGACTCATCGTCATTCAGAGAGTCGGAAGTACGGAAAAAGATTTTTTCACTATTTCTGTAGACAATACTGGTAGATGTATTGTTTCTATGCAGCGTGGGAATTCATGGTGAATCCGAATGTCACTTAACCAGGAAGAACGTACAATTTTCCAAAATATCCAGACCCTTGCCAATCAATAATAACTCATAAGGAGTATGAAAAATATAATCACTAGACTTCGTCAAACCGCTGTGGCACTCTGACTCTCAGTTGCTGCCCTCTCGAGTCAGGCATGAGCCCCTCCATGAAGTGCATCAGAGACGCTCGTAAGTAGTACAGCGAGAGCATCATCAGCCTGTATCGAATGAGGTTCTGCCGATAAAGCTATGTGAAATCCTGAATTTTGTGGAGAATGAGTCGACCCTGTAACGTTTGCTGCTAGTGGGGCATCACTACTTTGAGTGGCTGGAGCTGTTGGTGCTTTTGTGAGAAGGCGGAGAAATGAGGAGTCTATAGATATTTCGAAATGTCCACCTTTGATGCAAGAATCACTCAGACAACTTGACACCTTTCTTGAAGATGAATTACCCGGGATCAAGGTAATGAGAACCCTACAGAAACGAAAATCCTCATATACTTTCGGGATTACTCAATGATCAGCCGAAGATCTCACAGTAGAGATAAATGTAGATTGAAGAATTCTTATATATGAAGAAACAGACAATGCTCCTAGGGGCTACTATATTATCCCTTACGGAACAAATAAAATTAGAATACAAAGTTCTCCAGAGGCGTATGTAGTTGAACGAGCAATGCAAATATTATTATCATTGAAAGATAAGTTGGAAAAACACACAGTTTGATTCCAATATGATCAACCGAGAGATCCTTCGGATGAACAGTATGATGCAATCGATGCTTTGTGAGATCTAGATCCAATTTCAGAAGCGGATATATATTTAGCTTATGGAAGATCAGCTCAAGCTATTATTCATCTTCGTGAAGCGATTTCGGGTACTTGAACATATGATGAGATCATATTACGGTTTAAGATAATAGACATACTCTATAAATGATGAGCTGACAACCCAAACAATACTCAATCAGAAATACAGTCTGAGAGAGAAAGAATCAACACACTTATGGAAAGTATGGGAGAGACAATAGAGAATATACTTCGTGATAAATACAGCTCACACCTCTCGGATACCAATCCTCTGCGAAAAACTCCTGGAGGTGCTCTTGTATGGGTAAATGACGCTGATAGAGAACTGTATCAGAGATTCCATAATCATATCTCGTCTCATCAACCTGTGACAATCCCTTTTTGAGAAACGAAAATGATTGAGCAACCACATCCTCCAGGATTCACAGCGGAACAATATCTAGAGGCACTTGCAGCATTGCCAGATCGTACACCTATAGCTGCAATAGAATCACTACTGCGAACTATTTATGCAGGTCTTGATATTATTAGAACTATGGATTCATCAGATGCTAGATCTCTTCAGGCTCTATGTGAAAAGTATGCTAATGTATGAGAATTAGTAGGAATATGTTGAGCAATTCTTACAAGATTAGATACTGAAACACCATCAGTAGAATAGTTTGGGGTTACCATTTCTGAATAAGTAAAATATTCCTTATTTCCTTGCTTTTCCTCCATTTTTCGAGAGAATATCTGAGTTTATCCTCTCACATATTCTCCTATGGCTACATGACTGAGAAAAAATGCACTCGGGACGATAGAGTCCCTTATCATGGGGATCGCAGGAACGGCACCGGCATTTTCCATCGAAGCAACAGCCTTCACCATCATCGGTATTGCGGGAGTATACTCCCCTGCGAGTATCCTCATCTCGGGACTTATCATGTTCGGGATTGCTTGGGCATTTATCCATCTCAATCGTATCGAGCCAAATGCTGGAACATCATTCACCTGGGTAACGCGAATATTCGGGAGGACGGCAGGATTCTTTGCTGGATGGTCGCTCCTGATTCTCTGCTGTATATTCATGGTATCGGCAACTGTGCCTGCCGCGAATGCGATCCTCCTCGTCCTCGCTCCAGACCTCGTGAACGACGTCGGATGGGTGACGTGAGTGGCTATCTGACTCCTCACAGGAGTCTCCCTCATCGTGATGAAGTGAGTGAAGCTCACGAGTCAGGCACAGATCGTCCTCACGATCATCGAGGCGATCATCCTCCTTCTCATCATCGTGATGGGATTTTATCACTTCTCTCAGTCACCTCTTCACCCCTTCTCGTGGTCGTGGTTCTCACCATTTTCTCTTTCACTATCGACATTTATCCAGGGGGCGCTCATATCCGTATTTTTCTACTATGGCTGGGATGTCGCGATGAATCTCGCCGAAGAGACTCGAGATCCGGCACATACTCCTGGACGTGCGACATTTTTCTCCATGATATTCCTGATCCTCTTTTTTCTCGTCTTCATCGTACTTATCCTCCTCGGACTCAGTGATACTGAGATCGCCGAGTACAATACGAATATCATCTTCGCCCTCGCGGAGAAGCTCCTCGGGAAAGAGCTCGGATACCTCGCGATCGTCGCAGTCCTCCTCTCGACCATCGGGACGATCGAAACACAGATCATCCAGTTCACGCGTACCCTCTATGCGAAGAGTCGAAGTGGCATCCTCCATGAGCGCTATGGACGACTGCATCAGAGCTGGCAGACTCCCTATATCGCTATCGGCATCATCTGGATCGTCGGTACCCTCTGCCTCCTCGCCTCCTCATATCTCCCGAGTGTGAATACCATCCTCCAGACATCGATCTCGGCGATGGGATATCAGATATGTCTCTACCTCAGTATCACGGCGATAGCATGTGCATGGCACTTCCGCTGATCGCTGCAGAAGGATATCCGCGCGAGTCTCACTCAGGTCATCTGGCCAATGATCTCGGGCGGATTCCTCATATTCGTCCTCATATACTCAGTATTCGATGCTGATAGACTGACCAATATCGTCGGCCTCGGAGGGATACTCATCGCGATTATACCACTTATGATGAGGAAAAGTGAAAAATAAGTTGACAAAATTATTGATTAAGACTAGAATTATCTTCAGTTTAGCGAAAAAGTTCTTCTATACTATATGTCTACACCAGACTCAGTACCAGACTCAGAATTAGATTCACAATTTTGATCCCCAGAAATAGACACACTACTTCATTTCGATGAAGAACTGATCCGACAGGTGGATCAACTTCCAAAAAGACGTGATATTACACTAGAATTATTTGATTATGATGGCACTCTCACGAATGATAGGAGAAGATATGATATCTTACCTATACTGGAGCAACATCGATGAAAAGATGCATACAGAATAATTCGAGAAGCACTCGGTACTGATAAAGATCCTACTGGCTTTTCTACAATGATAGAAAAACTCCATGAATGAGATTTTATTTTTTCGAATGTAGATGATTTTTATGATCGGAGTAATCCACTACACCATATTCTTTCGGCGTGAGACCTGGAATTTCAAAATGGAAAGATCACTCGCTCATTTTGAGAAAAAGCCAAAAGAAGTGTCGTTCTCAACGCAGAAGATAAGGCAAATGAAATGCTGAGAATAATCATTGCCCTTGGATATGTGCCAAATATTGTATTCAGGGATGATAGAATATGATTTTTTAAAGAAAAAAGGATAGATAGACGACTTCAAAATATCTTAGGTACCAACGTTGAATTTCTCTGAGCTACGGCTGATTATGAAAATAATTGTGTGATACTTGAACAGAAAACACAATGAGCAGTTGTACGAGTGCTCGCAGAAGTGTAATTTTTCAAAGAAATATTCTTGCTTTTTCCTATTTTTCCCTATAATACTCCCGACTCACTCTCGGAAAATGAGAACTGAGTTGGGATTTTTCTGTTTCACAAGGATACTTCCTCTCCATCGGAAACGAGATTCCTGCTTCCGCAGGAATGACGACTGAGGAGCCTCGTATCTGACTGAATATCTCGCAAGGATTATTTTTTTATATTTTTCTCTATGACTCACTCGACACTCGTACAGAGCATGCTCGAAAACGCGGTCCACATCGGACACAAGCGTGAATACTGGTCTCCGAAGATGCGCAACTATATCTATGGTATCCAGAATGGTGTCCATGTATTCGACCTCTACAAGACAGCCGAGAAGCTCACAGAAGTGAAGGCGGTTCTGGAAGACCTCACATCGAAGGGTAAATCAGTCCTCTTTGTCGGAACCAAGATCCAATCGAAGGATCTCGTCGAGGCACTCGCGACCTCTACGGGTCAGTTCTATGTGAACACAAAGTGGGTTCCAGGACTCCTGACCAATTTCGCTACCATCAAAAAACGAATCGCCTTCTACAATGAGCTCGACGCTTCTCTCACAAACGGTATGCTCGATGGTCTCACGAAGAAGGAAGTATCAGTCAAGATGAAAGAACTCGAAAAACTCAAGGCTGCCTATATCGGTGTGAAGGATATCAAAAAAACTCCTGATGTCGTCGTCGTCATCGACGGACACTATGAGGATCTCGCCCTCACAGAGGCTCGCTCTCTGGGTGTCACGACGATCGCTCTCCTTGGTTCTACGGGTGATATCGACAAGTCAGACTACTTCGTTCCCTGCAATGTAAACTCGATCAAGGCTCTTGCCTATATGCTCGGAGAACTCAAAAGTGCGATCAAGACTCGAAAAACTGAGGATCGCAAGCCTCTCGCAGCTAAAGTCGAAAAGCTCCCGATGAAGAAAAATGAACAAGCTCCAGTCGTTGCCCCTGAGGCAGTCGTCAGTGCTGAATAATTAATCTTTTCACAGTATGAATACCCACACTTCTCTGATGAATGGTACAAGTCA
>JAYUQR010000149.1:0-6770 GCA_043756665.1 Candidatus Altimarinota bacterium
TGAGTGGGGTCGAGAGTATGAAGGATGCATAAAAAGTTTTGCAAAATAAAAATATCTGCTATACTAGCTATGTCCTCGAAAGAGGAAAACAATGGATAAGGGGTAATACTCCCAAGAAAATCCCCCAAACTGCGAAGCTGGGGGATTTTTGCTACCTTGAACCATGACGCTTGTAGCGTCTGACTCGGCGTCTCCGAGCATGACACTCGAACTCGAAGTCCAGGAAGCGGGACAGGTATATGCAAATACGCATATGACAATGGGTAAGGAAGTAAAAACTCCCACTCTCAACGAGTGAGAGCCCCGAGAGTATATAAAAATCGATACGAAAATCAATCTCGCAAAAATCCACAAAATTCATATAATCAAAAAAGTCAATCTCGTATAAATCCTTTGCTCGAAGTATGAAAAAATCGATCATCCTCATAGCCAGCCAGCCAGCCAGCCAGCCAGCCAGCCAGCCAGCCAGCCAGCCAGCCAGCCAGCCATAGCCTAGATTCATCCTAGAGAGAAAAGTGAACACATCTCATCTCGAAATGATTGACAAAAAATGAAAATAGTATACTATGGAATAGTAATGTTTACTCTTTCATCCAGATTGTATGCTTAAATCCACCAAGTGACACATTGAACAAACAAGGTTTGATGAATATAAAAAACGTATTAAAAAGCTTTCTGATAAACAAATAGAAGCTAATAGCACTCATGTAGAGGCTATCTTAGTACGTATGAATCAGACTAATCCTTCCTCGGTAGAGGCGGAAAATACCAAAAATTTTTTCTGACTTTCAGAAGCAGAGAAATCCTCAATCGAATCAGAGGTCACCGCAAAAAAACCAATCGGCGATACTCCTGCATATCGGAAGTTCCTCACCGCTATCTTTCCAGAAAAAACTCCAACTTTCCCCTATCTCGCTGATTATGATGATGCATTCATGGTAGTATCGAAGCTCTCTGAACTTTTTAGTAAACCGGTAAGGCTTCCGGGTAAAGATGAAGCAATAAAATCACTCAAAGATAATTCTCACCTCACAGGGTGTCGCTATGCGGGCAGTGGTGTAGTCGAGTATGTCGATGATGGCGGCTATGCTTAGCTCTCAGGTGAGTCTCGGGGTGGGGACGCTCCGTACGCATGGCGCAATCGCAATGGCTACTCGGACGCGGGCATGTACGATCGTCGCGGCGATCGCTCTGTGGTTCCTATTTTTGGATAAGTTCCGATTCGACTCTTTTGCCCCCTTTGACTCTTTGTTCCTGATTTTCCGAGATGAGATATCCGCCACTTGCGCGGATATTTATCTTTTCTCTCCCAAAATCTATTATGACAACCTATGATCTCCTCCCGATCTATAAGACTACCTATGACTTCCTTCTCGAGATATTTATCTTTTCCAAATCGTTCTCTCGTGAATACAAATACACTATAGGCCAGGAACTTAAGAATGAAACGATGAAACTCATACTGTCGATCTATCGGGCAAATAGTAGCATAGAAAACAGATATGCCCTCCTCGAAGAGGCTCGACTTACCCTCGAGACGATCAGACTTCTTCTCAGGTTGACGAAAGATTTGAAACAAATATCTCTCGATCCATTCGTCTCGATGAATGAAAAGATAGAGAGTATATCCAGACAACTCGTGTCATGGCAAGTGAGTGCGAAGACAAGATAATCCAGAGAAAGAGGGGATAGTGGCGAGAATTCCTCACTCTATGGAGTGAGGAAGAGTGCCATTCTTTATCGAAGATCCTCTGATATTTTTATCAGGAATAAGAGATGGTATACTGATATTTTTTGGTATATCACAAATAAGTGATCCTTATAGCAGGGTATCGCAATGCGAACAGTGGTGTAGTCGAGAATGTCGATAATTACGGCTATGCTTGGCTCTCAGGTGAGTCTCAGGGTGGGAACGCTCCGTACGCATGGCACAATCACAATGGCAACTCGAACGCGAACATGAACAATCGTCGCAACGGTCACTCTGTGATTCCTATTTTTGGCGAAAGAACCTCTTATTTTCTCTGGATTATCATGTTTTCCCTCGCTGACATCTTCACTGCCTACTATGATTGTCGTAGACATAAGCGTAACACCTATGGTGCTCTCGAGTTCGAGCTTCACTATGAATCTGAGTGCATCAAGCTCTGGCGAGAAATAGAAAGTAGAAGTTATAAGCTTCAGCCTTGTACTGCATTTATCGTACGGGATCCGGTGCAGAGAGAGATATTCGCCTCGCACTTCCGTGATCGAGTCGTGCATCACCTCATAGCTCGTCGTCTCGAGCCAGTTCTCGAGCGAGTCCTCATCCATGATGTGTATAGTTCGCGTAAATGAAAGGGGACTCACTATGGGATATCTCGGATAGATCACTTTATGCGATCGTGTTCGGAGAATTACCAGAAGGATGCTTATATCCTGAAACTGGATATCTCGGGATTTTTTATGAGTATCGATCGGGAGAGATTGTGGGAGAAGGTGAAGGACTTGATCATTTCTGTTCTGATTCCCCCTTGTGAAAGGGGGTTAGGGGGATTTTGCTCTGGAACCAAACCTCCCCAGCCCTCTTTATCAAGAGGGAGTAAAGCAATCCCACCAGATGAACAAGACAAGATTCTCTACTTGATAAAAATTATCATCTTCACCGATGTGAGGAAGTGTATGAAGATAGTCGGAAAGAGGGAAGACTGGATCTGACTCCCGAGAAACAAAAGTTTGTTTTATGTGAATGACTGATGCTGACTCCCGATCGGAAATCTCACGAGTCAGATCTTCGCGAATATCCATATGCATGAGTTCGATATTTTTGTGAAGAAAACTTTGAAGATGAAATATTATGGACGATATGTCGATGATTTTATCCTCATCCATAATGACAGAGAATATCTCAAGGGCTGTACTTCACAGATACGAGCATTTCTCGAAACAAACGCCTCACTCACACTTCATCCGAAGAAAATATACTTTCAACATATATCGAAGTGAGTGCTTTTCCTGGGGACTTTTATCAAACCATATCGGAAATATGTTGGGAAGAGGACGAAAGGAAATTTCTGGAAATTGATCGAGGGAATTAATGGGAGAATAGCGGAGCAAAATTTTGACCAACAAGGGGTATGCTCACGTTCGACTTCGCTATTGCTAAACTTGCGATGACATATACACAGGATATTTACGGATGAAGAGAAAGAAAAAATCGTCTCACAAATAAACTCGTATCTCGGACTTATGAGTCATGCACACTCTTATGCTCTCAGCAAGAAGATGATAGAAGGTTTTTGCTGCGAGTTTTTTGAAGATTTTGTGAGAGATGTGGTATATCATAAAATCTTGCTAAAAATGAAAAATGAATAACTGAAAGAAGAAAAACCTACTCCCGCTTGTATAGGGACATTTTTATGTATAATGCAACACATGTTTCATGATACCAAGAAAAAACAGATCATACTCGTACGTCATGCGAAGGCTGAGGAACGTCGCGATTGGGAGTGATCGGATTTCGATCGACCCCTCACGTGCTCATGAGAGAACTCGAATGGAATCGTGGCAAATTATCTCAGACTGATCTGACTGAAGCCTGATCGAATCGTTTCGAGTCCATCTGCGAGAACGAAGGGGACGGCAGTGGGTCTTGCGAAGAAGTTCTCGATCCCAAAAGTTGATTATGTCGATACGCTTTATAATGAAGAAACATCAGTGGATCGAGATGCTATGGCGATCCATCTCGGTATCGTCCGAAAAAATAAGAGAGATGGAAAGGCACTCATGATCATCGGTCATAATAATGATCTGTCTGACTTTGCTGAGTATCTCTGTGGTGAACCTGTTCCATCGATGAAAAAATGAGCCGTCATCGTCCTCTCTGTTCCAGACTGAGTCGACTGGAAAAATATCCAGCCCGGTATGCTCAAATTCGTCTATTATCTCACGCCTCACTTTCTCAGGCTCGAAGAGTTGGTATAATTTTTTGTCATTCTCGGTACGAGAATCTCTTCCATGCTCGAGTTTTCGAAGAGATACTCCTTCGGAGTATGACAAAAAAAGACAATAAATTTATCGTCTATACAGATGGATGATCCCGATGAAATCCTGGTCCTTCTGGGTGTGGGATTTTCCTATCTTCTGAGGATGGCTCGATCGTCGAAAAGAAGTATAAGTATATCGGTCATGCGACCAATAATATCGCAGAGTACACAGCTGCATTTCTCGGTATCACTCGAGCGATAGAACTCTGAGCGACCCAGATCGAACTGCGAGCGGACAGCCTCCTCGTCATCGAACAGCTCTCAGGAAACTATAAGATCAAAAATGTAGAACTCAAAAAAATCGCCTCGACGATCTTCGAAGCGATAGGAGTATGGTGAGGAAAGGTAGTGTTTACACATGTCTATCGAGAGCAAAATACGGAAGCGGATCGTCTCTCGAATGTGGCGATGGATAAGAGGGGATAAGTAGGGCATAACTAGCTACTTCGTTGACTGTTTTTTTGTAGGTTATGCATAATACTTTGCTTAATTGTGAATAGATATTCCCTTGGTGTTCAATTATCAAAAAATATCTTAAGTTCCAATGGTGCCATCTTTGGATATTCACCATTAGCATCACGAGGAAGTCTAGTATCATCCATTGAGATCTGTTCCAGAGAAAATCTTGGTTTCCCATCGTCTCATTTTTTTGGGATAAGAATAGAGGAGTCTGATCTATATTGAAGATCATTCTTACCCAGGAATACTACATGATCATTACTAGTCGAAGTCCCGATACTCATGAGCCTCAATCATGCCAATGATGATTCTCTAAATCAGAGTCACATTCTTTTTAAAATATTAAACTGAATTTCAGTTATACCATGTGAATCCAGAAGTGCATCCTCGTACTCACTTATTGACCGTCATTCATTTGCTTCATTTTGCACTAATCAGGCAGGTTTAGCTACCCCTGCTTGTAACTGCGCTAACAAAATACCTGTATTTTTAGGTGGTACATTAATTGTATCCAATAAATGAGGAGTGTAATTTCAATTCTCACCGGGAGATCATTTTGCCATATGTACTTTATTATATAATATTGTCTCGAGTATATCATGATGGCTCGGAAAATGCAATTTTATGTTCAGGTATAATTTCCACTATTTTCCTTTGCATTTCTCCTATTTTTTCCTATAATCCGCCCGTATTTTAGGTATAAACTATAGGAGATGAGGTATAAGATTAGGAATTTCCATCTTATCTCTCATGAATTCATCATTCATAATTTATCATTCACAATTTTTCTATGTCCCACTCAGGTATCATCACAAAAATAATCGGTGTCGTCATCGATGTCGAGTTCTCAGGAGGAAAGGTTCCTGAGATCTATGAGGCACTCGAGGTCCAATGAGCTCCACACAAGCTCGTTCTCGAGGTCCAGCAACAGCTCGGAGATGGAGTCGTCCGTACGATCGCCATGAATGCCGTCGATGGTGTGAAACGTGGGCTCGAGGTCATTGCCACAGGTGCACCGATCTCAGTGCCCGTCTGACCACAGGTACTCGGACGCATGTTCAATGTGCTCGGTGATCCAATCGATGAGATGGAGGCTCCGAGAGCCGAGAGAAAGGACCCAATCCATAGAAAATCTCCATCATTCGAAGAGCTCTCGACGAAGACTGAACTCTTCGAAACAGGGATCAAGGTTATCGATCTCATCGCTCCGATGCTGAAGTGAGGAAAGGTAGGACTCTTCGGAGGTGCTTGAGTCGGGAAAACAGTCATCATGCAGGAACTCATCCACAATATCGCCTCTGGTCATGGTGGATACTCCGTTGTCGCCTGAGTCGGTGAGCGTACTCGAGAGGGAAACGATCTCTATCATGAGATGAAGGACTCTGGGGTTATCGCACAGACGGCAATGGTGTTCGGTCAGATGAATGAGGCCCCAGGTCCTCGTGCTCGTGTTGCCCTCACGGGTCTCACGATGGCAGAGTATTTCCGTGATGTCGAAAAGCGAGATGTTCTCCTTTTTATCGATAATATTTTTCGTTTCACTCAGGCAGGATCAGAGATCTCAGCCCTTCTCGGACGTATCCCATCAGCTGTAGGATATCAACCGACACTTGCGACGGATATGGGGGCACTCCAGGAACGTATCGCATCGACGAAAAATGGTTCTATCACTTCCGTTCAGGCGGTCTATGTTCCAGCGGACGACCTCACGGATCCTGCTCCAGCGAATACATTTGCCCATCTCGATTCGACCGTCGTCCTCTCACGTCCGATCTCTGAACTCGGTATCTATCCAGCGGTCGATCCACTCGATTCGACTTCGACTGTCCTCACACCAAAAATCGTAGGAGACGAGCACTATAGTGTGGCTCGAAGTTGTCAGAAGATCCTCCAGAGATATAAGGAACTCCAGGATATTATCGCGATCCTCGGTATCGACGAGCTCTCAGAAGATGATAAACTCACGGTTTCTCGCGCTCGGAAAATCCAACGTTTCTTTTCTCAGCCATTCTATGTCGCTGAGCAATTCACTGGAACTCCAGGAGTCTATGCCAAACTCGATGACACTGTTCGTGGATTTCGTATGATTATCGAAGGAGAAGTCGATCATATCGGTGAGAGATACTTCATGTACAAGGGGACAATCGAAGATGTGAAGGCTGCATTCGAGGCGGAAATTCAGAAAAAATAGTACAATTCTTATAAACGAACATAAATACGATATATTATGCAAATCACTATCACTTCTGCTTCCTGAAATATCCTCTCGGCCGAGAATTTCTCTCG
>JAYUQR010000150.1:0-2567 GCA_043756665.1 Candidatus Altimarinota bacterium
CGAGTATCCCTCCCCTCTTCTGGGTACCGATACTGATGGAGAAAAAAACTCCATTCGTCGCTCACTATATGAAGCATGGATTCGGACTCCTCATGATCACTATTGTCCTCTCTATTCTCATGAGTTTTCTCGGTTTTTTCGCACTCTTTCTCTATCCGATTTATAAGCTGTTGAACCTCATTGTCTTTATCCTGACGGTCTATCTTGCCTATAACGCCTATCAGGGAAATAAGGTCACGATTCCCTACTATAGCGAAAATCTCGAAAAAATACTCATACAGCTCGGGATCAAGAGCTGGTTCGAAGGAAAATAAAATGAGTATTAACAGTGTCATTCTAGGCTCGAGATCCAGATTTCATAGTACGCCAATAGTGTCATTCCGGGCGAAGTCTCGGAATCTAGGGTACCAGAAATTCTGGATTCCTGCCTTCGCAGGAATGACACACTATCAGGTAATCACAAGGATTACCCCTACAAATACAATCCTCTAAAATCTACATCCTAAAATCTAACTTCTATTCTATGGTAACCCCTACAATGATCAAAGAACTCCGTGAGCGTACCTGAGTCGGTATGTCTGACTGCAAGAATGCCCTCGTCGAAGCGAACGGTGATATGGAAGCTGCAATCGATCTCCTTCGCAAGAAGGGACTTTCGAAAGCGGCAAAACGTGCTGGCAATGAGACGAGCGAAGGAAAGATCAAGATTGTCTCAGACGGTACAGTGACGTATGTTGCCGTTGTTTCCTGTGAGACAGATTTCGTCGCACGCAATGAAGTATTCGAGTCTATGCTTGCTCATTTCATCGATCTTCGCAAGGCTGCACCTACTGATGAAGCCGCGATCGCTCAGGCAGAGGAACTCAAGGCCTCTGAGTATACCCTGAAGGTCGGTGAGAATATGCAGATTCGTACGCTCACGAAGATCACGGGTGAAGTCATCGCTACCTATGTCCACTCAAATGCGAAAAATGCATCGGTCATCGTCGCAAAATCTGGAACTGATCCGGAGAAACTCAAGCAAGTTGCGATGCACGTCGTCGCATCTGCTCCACAGGTCACTTCCCCTTCTGATATCAGTGATGAAGTCGTCGCAAAAGAAAAAGAAATCCAGCTCGCGATCATGCAGCAGGATCCGAAGAATGCGACGAAAAGTGCTGAGATCCTCGAGAAGATCATCGACGGAAAGATGACGAAGTTTCGTGAAGAAAATGCCCTCCTCACTCAACCATTTGTTGTCAATCCTGATATAAAAGTCGGAGACTTTATCGGAAAGGATACTATAGTTGCATTTTATCGGTATTCTATATAGTAGATATCGATCCGAGCGGACTGAAACGTCCGCTATCGAGTCCCATAGTTCAGCGGTTAGAACATCAGCCTCCAAAGCTGAGAACCTTAGTTCGATTCTAAGTGGGACTGCCATAAAAAAATAAAAACTTCCCATTCTTTGGGAAGTTTTTTATCCAAAAAAATATGACATTTTTCGAAAAAACAAAACGATTTCTCGAGCCTATACACTCACGAGCAAGTTTCTATATTGAGGGAGTATGTGTTGCTTTTTTATGGTGAATCAATGGAGTGGCACATATCTTTTTCCTCAAAAAAATCACGTATTGCCTTACAGAAGACCAAGGTTCTTTTCAGGGCGTACTCCTTTTTTACTGAATATTTCTTATCTCCTTTGAAATTCTCAATTTCCTTTTGAGAAAATGGTGATGGGTAAAAATAGAATGAGCGACATCCAAGTATATTTCAGCTAAGTACCTCAAGCTCTTTACAAAAATTGACAATAACTATATAGAGTCACTCGGTACAGGAAAACTGATCGCGATTCTCAGAGAGTGAGTCGATAGATGGGGCATTCTCTTGTGGCAAGTGATAGAAGTAGTGAGTCGTCTTGTTATTGCAGTGATTTTTGCGATATACATGATAAGTCAGATAAGTTTTCTCTATAGCCTCCTGTTTATTGTTTTATTTATCGGATTTTTCTTTCTTTCCCGATTGTTGAATAACAAACTTTTTCTCTATAGGAAACTCCGACAAATAAATCATGTAGATATTTCTCGGAAAATGGTCAAGGTTCTCATGAGCAAGAATGAGATTCTTCAAAATAATTCGATCGATGTACACAATGGAGAAATATCTTCCCTATATGACAAGGACATACAGATTAACCAAGCTATGGGAACACTGCGTACTTTGCTTATCAGAAATTCAGCATTTTGAATCAGTTTTTTTTTGCTGGGAGTATATTATAATCTATGATTTCGATTTCTCGAATGAAGTGTGGAATTGAGTGTATTAGTAGGGCTCACCTGATCAATTATAGTTATTCAGAGGATAGTGACTGATAGTCTTCTTTCCTACATAGAATTCACGAAAGAATTTATAAAGATTGAGACTCTATGGGAGGTTTTTGATAATGCGCCCATAATCCACTGATACTCCACTGGCTCCCCCTTCACTCCCGATCAAAAAAACATCGAAATCCAGAATGTATCCTATGGCTATGGGAGTATCACAGAAACCACACACCCTCCTGACCTCCCTCACTGAGGGAGGAA
>JAYUQR010000151.1:0-19289 GCA_043756665.1 Candidatus Altimarinota bacterium
AAACCTAAATAACACCATCTTTGTCATTCCGGGCGAAGTCCCGGAATCTAGATTCCTGCATTCGCAGGAATGACAGATACAATCTGTTAATCAAGTTAAAATACTATATAGTGCTGGATTGCTTCGTTCCTCGCAATGACGGAAGCCGGATATTGCAGAGGTTCCCATGCTTTATTTCCCCCTAAGTGTATATCCACCGTCGACGAGGATATCTGTACCCGTGATATACGATGACCCATCTCCTGCTAGAAAGAGGACAGTCCGAGCGATTTCTTCAGGTTGTGCCATACGGGAGAGGAGGGTTCATTCATTGATCCGTCTAAAAGTATCATCACTCCACAGTAATACCTGATCGGTCTCTGTATATCCTGGTGAAACAGAGTTCACTCGTATCCCCGACGGTGAGTAGACCTTCGCGAGACTCTTTGTGAGTGAGAGGAGAGCGGCCTTTGACTGTGCAAAAGTACACGTACTCATCGTCGAGAGATTCGGATGTCATTTTATCGAAGCGATATTGATGATGTTTCCTGATTCTTGTGCGAGCATATTCGGGATGACTGCCTGTATACAGTGTATTGTTCCGAGTACATTTGTCTGCCATTCACGAAGAGCTTTCTCATCATCGATCTCACTGATATCCTGGACGAAATTCTCGGCAATACCGGCATTATTCACGAGGATATCGATGCTTCCGATTTCTCAGATGAGCTGATTGAGGTTCTTTTGTACTGCTTGTTTATCGGATATATCGAAAAATACCTTTCGAGATCAGGTAAGTTCACCATGGATATCCCTCAGTGCATCTGAGTCAGTCTTCCCATGAAGTATCACCAAATATCCAGCTCCATATGCCTCTCGCGCGATCGATCTTCCGATTCATCGACTTGAGCCTGTTATCAGGATAGTTTTTTGTTGTTTCATAAAAATATGTAATGCTGTGATTATCTGATATTTTTTATGTTTTTCAACTCATTTTTCGTTCTGGACACAATCTCCAAAATTCAGTTATTCCCCCTGAATCGAGAGTGAATAACTCTGCCCAGCACTGATGAGAACTGCATCGACTGGAACGAGGACTGATGCTCCAGAGACTGTGGCGATTAGAGATATCACTGTACTTCCTGGAAGGATATGTGCTTTTTGGAGAGTTTTTTTTATGAAAAATACTCATGGCTCACTCGTGCTGATATTCACATCTTTATCGAGGGATGAGAGTGACTGGAATTTCTCAGGATCACCGAGAAGACTGAGGGTAACAGTATCTACATCGAAAGCTTCTTTTCCGAGCTTCAGATCGATCACATTTCATTTCCTCTCAACAATAAGATCTGCCGTGTAGTTCACAACTTCTGGAGCTCCTGCTTGGAGGACATTCGCGAGGAGCATATTCCTCGGTCCGACTTGATTCAGTATACTGACAAAAGCAATCGAAAGAGTGAGAGCGACAAAAATAGAACCTACATATTTGCGAGTATTCGCGCTCTTATATGCTGTAAAAAAATCTTTCATAATAGTAGAAAATAGTTATACTTTGGATCAACTGGTTATGGTACGGGGAACATGAAAAATATTATATACCAAGTTTACTCTCCTGTCAATTTTTACCACGCTCCATGACTCTCAAAACATATTTCTTCATCCTCTGTATCATCCTCCTCTCGAGTGGGTGTTCTTCCATACTCCTCCTCTACTATATGAGTCCAGAAAAGGATATACAGTCAGCATTTATCCTCATGGGGAGCTCGATATTTCTCGTGGGATCGAGCCTCCTATCGATGATCATATTTTTTCTGAAAAAAATATACTATCGAGGAGATGTCACGATGTCCACTATGAATGCGAGCCTACGACAGTCCATTCTCATAACTGCCGGGGGCTTACTGATGACCATACTCTATGCATTTCACCTTTTCGAGCCGAGACTCATCATGATCGTCTGGGCAGCAGTCGGATGTCTCGAAGTGATGGCACAGGCGGTAGAGTAGAAGTTAGAAGTTAGAAGTTAGAAGTTAGAAGTTAGAAGTTAGAAGTTAGAAGTTAGAAGTTAGAAGTTAGAAGTTAGAAGTTAGAAGAGTCTGCGAAAAATTCTTGTCTGTCAATCCATCATTCCTCTCTAAAAAAAACAGTGTTATGAAAACATTTTTCAAGATTCTCTCATATATCACCATAGTTCTCATCGCAATTGGGATGACCTATATGCTCGTTCCTCGCCCATACCAAGTACATCATCATGCGAATTTCGCCGTATTTATAGATGGGAAACAGTGGGATTTTACCAAGGATATCTATATGGAGGAAACCTCTCGATGTAATATCACGACCGAAGTGAAACCTGAGGACCGTATTCACCTCCATGAGAATAAAGGGAATCTCGTCCATGTTCATATGGCAGCCTCGACCTGGTGAGACCTCTTCGCGAATCTCCTCTGGAACACAGGAAGTGGCTATATCGTCGATGATTATGGGAAGATGTACCTCGCGTGAAGTGGGAAAAATATCTACTACTTCATCAATGGGGAACGTGTCATAAATCCCACCAATCGAACCGTCGAGAGTGAAGATCGACTCCTCGTCTATTATGGAACCGGAACCGTTGATGAAGTCCTGAAAACGTACATGGATATCGTCCCGAAAACTGCACATAAATACAACCAAAAAGCCGATCCGGCAAGCTGTGGATCCAATACCTATGGATGGCTCACTCCGATCGCGGAACCGATTCATGAGTGGCTCGAGCATCTTGAGGGATAGAGTCTTAGGATGTTATAATGAACTCTCTTGAACAAAAAAAACCATATTTTTGTCATTCTCGTTTACGAGAATCTCTCTCATTGGGTACCATAAGAACAGATTCTCCTATCGGAGAATGACAAAGGAAGGAAGTAGTAACATACTATACAGCGAACATTTCCAGCCCCCCAAGATTCGAACACTCCAACATTCTAAGATCCCACTATGTTCTCCAATCTCCTCAAACCATTTCGAAATACATACCTAATACTCACTTTTGTCTTGCTCGTACTGCTCTGAGGATATCTCTGGTGGACCTTCACCGATATTCGCATCATGTTTGGGAATTATGGAAAAATACACACCTATACAGATATCATCCTCTCAGGAATCATGATCATCGGATTCCCACTCTTTATCATATGAATCCTCTATAAGTGATTCCTCTTCTGACATCGAGAGAATTTCCATCACAAAACTGGAATCGGGACTACTGGAGGAATCATCGGGACGATCCTCTCTGGATGCTCCTGTTGCGGACTCACTCTCGCCTCCTATTTCGGACTCCTTCCACTCATGAATCTCCTCCCCTACGATGGCCTCGAGATCAAGATCCTGGGAACACTCGGACTCCTCTGGGCACTCCATGATACGTATCGAAATCTCGAAGTGTGTCGAGTGAGAAGAAAGGAGTGATAAATAATGGTAATATTCTGCAATGGATTAAGGAATGTTTTTTGTCACTTTTTCTACCCGTTTCATCTCGAGTATCCTCGCGACTGCGAATACACGCTCCTCCTCTCGCTCGTGACAGTATGCCACCATGCCAAGGTATTTCTTCCCCATATGCACCATATCGCCGATACTCCTGGGGGTAATCCTACGAGTAGATTTTTCGTCTTTTCACTTCAGATAAATCATCTCGATATCTGAGTTCTCCATAATCGCACTCTCGATGAGCTCTATGCGTTCATCTTTCGACATGAGCTTCTCCGCACGGTGGTACTGATACTTCGTGACAAATGACACAACCGCAAAATCCATCATAATATGCCGCTTCTGGATCGGCTTCACGAGATAGAGTCACTCATACGTACGGCAGCGGGAGAGGGCGACATAGACCTGTCCATGAGCAAATGACCCATTCCCGATGTCGATGAGCACTCGATCAAACGTCTTTCCCTGAGACTTGTGGATCGTGATCGCCCAGGCGAGCTTCATGGGAAACTGGGTAAATGATCCGACGACAGACGGTCACACAATTCCCGTGATATGATCAGGAACAAAGTGATACATCTCCCACATATGTGGACCAACACTAACGGTCTCTCATCACTCAGTGAGTACTTCGATGATATCATCTCCATCTTCATCCTTTCGAAAAGCCGTTACCTTTCCGATCGTTCCATTCACCCATCGTCCACGGGTGTCATTGGCAACGAACATGATCTGAGAACCGAGCTTCAGGGCGAGATCGATCTCTGTAGGGAGTTGTTTTTGGTCGACTGATCCGAGGACATTTCCTGAAAAAATCCGAGTTTTCCCAGCAAGTTCTGTTAATCGCTCATTATTAACTCGTTCAGCAGTCGCATTGGTCGTCGCGAGAGTGATAATCATCCCTTCCGATCGATCAGGGAGAATACACCGCTTATTAAGAAATTCGAGATCAGATTCTTCGGGTGAGTTATTGCGGATACGATTGAGGAGGTGAATAAATATATCATCCTTTTGCCGATAAATCTTCTCGAATTCGACAAATTCCATCTCGAATGCACCATCTGTGAAGACATAGGATCCGAAAAAATAGGGAGTCTTATATCGTTCCATGAATGAGTCACGTTCATAGCTCGTGAGAACTGGTGGGAGCTGATAGAGATCTCCGATGAAGACCATCTGTATCCCTCAGAACGGCACTCATCGCATTCCTTCACGATTGATCCGGAGTGTGATATCGACGAGGTCGAGGAGATCCGCTCGCACCATCGAGATCTCATCGATGATGATGATATCGATCTTCGCGAAGAGTTCTCTGAGTTTCTTCGATGGTTTTATCTCATCAGGTGTCACATGGGGCTTCCATCCGAAAAATGAATGAATCGTCTGACCTCCGACATTGAGTGCTGCGACTCCCGTCGGTGCGAGGACGATAACTTTTTTTCTCGTATGGAGCCTGAAATGCTCGAGAAATGTCGATTTCCCTGTCCCTGCCTTTCCTGTGAGAAACACGTGTTTATTCGTCTCTTCGAGGAGGATGAGTGTTTTTTGGAATGTGGGATTGAGATCTATGGACATATGGAACTGAGTCTATATCGAACTCAGGTGAATGCAAATAATTCAGTGAAAATCTCTGCTAAAAAAACTTGAAATACGCCTTCGGAAATGAGAGACCAAAATCGATAAAACTCTTCTTGAACTCGGTATATCATTTTTGCTCACTCGGACCTCATCGCTGACGGAGCTGATCGAAAGAGAGATATTTGATCCCTTTCGCGAGGGACTCCCGATACCATGCATCGATGAGTCCTGTCCCACCCTGGATCGGATAGGCATCCTTTCCTGTGAAGGCTGAGAGGTGTACTGAATGATTCCCATTATAGTCATGGACCGAGAGTCCTGCAACCGCCTTTCACTCAGTATCATAGCAGAGCCATTGACGAATACTCTCTCCTCAGATGGAGGAGATTTTTTTATAGTAGCTGATATAGTCACTCTTATACCAGTGTTTCACTTTTGTCGCACGAAATGCCTCGATATATTCCTCGTGAGTGACCGCTCTGACGATTCCTCAAGAAATATGGAATTTTTTCACAGCTCGGCGAGCTCGATCATTCCATTTTTTCGTATACTGATCGTTCTCGAGGAGCGCATATCCTGTCTCCTGGAAGTGATCCGTGAGATAGAGTCGTCTCCACCCACTCGGAACCACTCTGAGAGAATATGGGATCCATGCGACCATCGCATGGCGTACTCAGAGGGTTTTTTTGAGCATTTCGATATCTGGCTCGACATCGGTACGTTCGTATTTGATGATAGCGAAAAAGTCTCAGAAAAGTTTCTTTTTCCAAGCGTATTGTGGCGGATTCCCGATATCGAACGTCGAGAGCCCGCAGGATTCGAGGTATTTTCGATAGATGGTGGAGCCAGTTCGGTGATAGTAGAAATCTCGAGGATAATCAGTAGGGCTGAGAGGGATCATAGAGAAACTATAGCAGAAAATAGGGAGAAAGGCAAGAAATTGCAGTTAGCAGTTAGCAGTTAGCAGTTAGCAGTTAGCAGTTAGCAGTTAGCAGTTAGCAGTTAGCAGAGAATAAGAATTTCTGTGGAAAAACAAAGTTATATGTTACCATTCTCTCATACGAGAATCTTTTCTGACTGGACTAATTCCCCATCACTTTCCTTGGCAGGGTAATCTTCCCTTCCCACTCGTTTCGCCTCGAGATTGCATTCTCAGCAGCATCTTGTTCGGCCTTTTTCTTACTCGTTCACTTCCCTTGTCCGAGATGGACACGATCGAGTGAGGCATCGACGATATAGTGCTTATTATGATCGGAACCCTCTTCACCAGAGACTATATAGGTCGGTGTAATTCCCCAATATTCTTGTGTCAGTTCCTGCAGGTGTGATTTCGGATCGACATAGAGACCCTTTTCGAGGATATGCGGAAGGGTTGAGAAGACGTGTTTCTGGATAAATGTATCGGCTATATCGAATCCCTGGTCGATATAGATCGCACCAATCATTGCTTCGAGCGTATTCGCGAGGATATAGCCATTATCCTGACCACCAGCGAGAGACTCTCCACGAGAGAGCTGGACTGCATGTGAAAATTCGAGAGATTTCGCGATTTCCGCGAGGTTACGGCCACGTACGAGTGCTGATCGTATATCTGTGAGCTCACCTTCAGGCTTCAGGGGAAAGTGGTAGTAGAGTGCCTTCGTGACAGAGAGTTCGAGGACAGCATCCCCGAGAAACTCGAGTCGTTCATTGGACTCACTATATCCACTCTGAGCCTCATTCAGAACTGAACGATGGACACAGGCAAGGGTATAGAGTGATGGATCTCTGGGTTGTATCTGGAGCGATGTGAGAAGCGATTCTACCTTCGATTCAAACACCTCTCGATCATAGCGCAGTGATGTACGGGTCATGGAAGTGGGGGTTATTTATTATTTTTGAGCTCCATAGTTCTCTTTCATACTGTATAGGCATAGAGGGCGGCTGGGATGAATTCTATGGTAATTCACTGGTACTCCTTTATACCCTCATGACTTATCGTCGTTACCAGTGGTGACTGGATATGGTGTTCTTGTACGAATTTTATAAGTGAGCTGAGTTCTGAGAGATTGGTAAAATAACGATCAGACCATTTTATTTCTACAGCCATATTTGGCCTGAGGTCCTTCGTCAGAAATACGAGGTCTACTTCCCCTCACCTTCCCTGAGACCAGCGAGCATAATACGGTACTATCCAATCTCTGTGAAGCCATTGAGCGAGTATCGCCGTCTCTACCATCGATCCGATTCCTTCATCCGTAGGGCTCAGGGGAGCAAAAAGCGCGCTTCGGAGTGATGGATTCGTCAGGTAGATTTTTATCAGGTTTTCTCTTTGGAAGATTTTCCCACTTTTATCGATTCTCCGAACTTGTTTGATGAGAAATGCTGATTCGAGATATTCGATATATTTTTTTATCGTGGGTTTACTCACTCCTGATTTTTTCGAGAGTTCTTCGAGTGAGCACTCATTTCATGACTGGTAACACAGAGTCGTAAAAAATGAATTCAACTCCTGAACATCTGTGATACCATAGAGGCTTGGGAGATCTCGAAGGAGAACTTTATCGACGATATCTTGTTTGATATACCTTTGTGGATTTTGCTGTATTGTCTGAGAAAAAACCATCTCTGGATATCACCCAAAATTGATATATCGAAGGAATTGGATATTGAGCTCATCGATAAATTTCGATGTATACGTTACTACTCCATTTCATCGTTCTCGTGGGATGACGAGATTTCCCATTCACTGCATATGGATATACTCATGAAAAGTCAGTGGCGGAAGGATAAAATCAGTAAATCTTCCTGCTCCACTTTCATTGCTCTTTATTTTCAGTGTTGCAGCAGCTGACCCAGATGCTATGAATCTACAATTCCTATAGTCATCGACAAGAGTCTTCAGGTGTACTTCCCAATCTTTCAGATACTGGATTTCATCGAATATGACATACCAACCATCCGTCTTCTCATTGCCAATTGCTTGTCTTCCTTGGGAGAATAGATCCTCCAGGGAAAGTCGATTATAGATAGGGTTTTCGATAGTGATGAGGAGTATTTTTCGTGGATCTACTCCATCCTGGATAAGTCCTGCTATCGTATGGTAAAGCATCACAGTTTTCCCTACTCGTCTGGGTCACATGAGGATGAGTGCGCGATTCACACTTCGCTCACGTACAAGCTCATAGAATATAGGAAAGTACTCCCTACGGGGCATGCTCGCATAGTCAGAGGGAATTTCTGAGTATTGCCACCAATAATTCTCGAATCGTATGCGTTCCTGTATCTTTGATTCAGGGATCGGAGATAACATATAAGTAAACTTAATTGTTCTTATTATAATGGAAACATATAAGATAAGCAAATTACTTTTATCTTATTTTATATGTTTCGAGAAAATAGGCGACTTTTTTAAGGATCTCTGAGCTTATTTTATTTACCCTTATTTGAAAACCCGGAATTTTACCTCTTTTTTCAACTCTAGGAGATTTGTACGGTCCTTTAGGAAGGTAGAAAGCGTTCCATTAATGAATCCCTTCCCTTGATCGTCGGAGAATCGTTTCGCGAGCTCGACGGCTTCATTTACACTCACAGAATCTGGGATATCGAGACCGGTTGTATAGAGCATCTCAGAAAGTGAAATCATGAGGATGAGGATATGGATCACGGGCATAGTCGAGAGGTCGAATTTCGGTGCCATGAGCTGGATGAGCGTGAGGAGCTCAGTCTCATGGGTGAGGATCGCTCACTCGAGTGCATCGACATAGGCATATTCGAGTGTATGCTCAGTATCATTCTCGAAGTATGAAGCATTGAAGGAAGTTCGGTCATATCCTGATCCGAGCTCAGCACGAGCATAAAGGGACTGGAGGAGGTATTCACGGGTACGACGACGAGAGTTCATAGAGTGGGAGTTAGCAATTATCGGGAGTATAGAGAAAATCTGGTAAAAAGCGAGGGGAAAATTGACATACTATATCATATTATAGTATGATCTGAGTACTCTTAAAATTACTTATGGTAAAAAAAATAGATAGCATTAGCGAAATATTATTTCTTGATTCAGATAAAATTAATCCGATAGAGAAGTACTTCCTATTAAGAATACATAATCGTTTAAATAGGAAATGATACCTGATTTAATAATAAAAATCGCCCTTTCGGACGAGTTATTAGAACGAGATTCCTGCCTTCGCAGGAATGACGATGGATATACTATATTACGCACGTATCTTCTTCACGGCTTTTTTCGATCCTGTCTGAGAAACTGTGTAGATCTTTCGACCATTGTACTCTCCAGTGATCGGAGAGGCGAAGTGAGAGAGCGCAATTGCATCTCCAGCTGCATTGTACTGGAGGGAAACAAGGTCATTCAGTCGTTTTGCATTGAGACGAAGCCATGCTGAGTATCGTTTTTTACCACGAACTTTCGAGAGTTGCTGTTGAGGAGCGAGTGACATAGGTTTTTAGTTAAGAGTTACGAATTACAAGGTAAAAGTAGAGGTCTTGCCTTTTTCTTTCCCCTTTTCACTGTATACGGATTTAGACGACTGAAACATAGATATCGCGATAGACGCGACCATCGAATCGGACGCGACGCTTTTCCTGGAAAGAGACCACTCCTTCACGAACCGCGAAGAGGGTGAAGTCAGTCCCCTGAGAAACACCACTTCCAGGCCAGAAAGCATTGCCCTTCTGACGGATGATGATATTCCCTGATATAGCTGGTTGTCCACCATATATCTTGACTCCGAGTCTTTTTCCTTGTGAATCTCGACCGTTGACGGTCGATCACATCGCTTTTTTATGTGCCATACAGTTTAATTATTAATAAGTTAATAGTTCAATTACGAATAATGGGACAGGGGTTTCGTATATTCGTAATTCATAGATTGAAACATTGGTTGATTGATTTTCTACTTGTTTCCGGCGAATCGAGCAAATGCCTTATTGGCTTCTGCCATCTTATAGACATCGAGTTTCTTCTTTACAGCCGTTCCTGTCTCCGTAGCAGCATCGATGAATTCTTGAGCAAGAAAGTGTGAGAAATCCTTTCCACTTTTTCCTCGTGCAGCCGTGAGGATCCAGCGAGAAGCGAGTGCAAATGATCGACCAGGAGGAACCTCAGTCGGTACCTGGTAGATTGCACCACCGACTCGTTTCGGACGACATTCGATTTTTGGCATGATATTATCGATAGCCTTGTCGAATACATCTTCAGGATTCGTGTATCCCTTTTCACGGAGGATATCGAAGGTCTGGTTGAGGATTTTATATGCGAGAGTTTTCTTACCGCACTTCATGACGTAGTTGACGAATTTCGAGAGTCGTTCGTTCTTCGTTGTGAATGCTACACTTCCTTTGGTACTCATAATTGGATTGTTAGATTATTTGGATTGTTAGATATTGGATGAGATATCCAGTCTATGACTATGCACTCGAACTATGCACTATTTCTTCTTTGCCTTCGGCTTCTTTGCGCCGTAGAGACTTCGACTCTGACCACGCTTATCGACACCCTGACAATCGAGAACACCACGTACGATATGGTAGCGTACACCTGGGAGATCCTTCACACGACCACCACGGATCATAACGACTGAATGCTCTTGGAGATTGTGCCCCTCACCTCCGATATAGGAGATGACCTCATATCCGTTCGTGAGACGTACCTTTGCCACCTTTCGAAGAGCAGAGTTTGGTTTCTTTGGAGTACTCGTGTACACCTTGAGACACACTCCTCGGCGCTGAGGTGCGGTGATAGGACTCATAGTCTTTTTGAGACTATTACGATTGAATTGGAGAGCTGGAGATTTACTTTTTTTTGTAACATCTTTTCTTTTGCGACGAACGAGCTGATTGATAGTAGGCATGAGGGAGATTATTTAATAGTTCAATTGTTGAGTGATGAATACCGGAACTGTTCTCATATATTCGTAATTGATATATTGAGAAATTGAATATTGATTTTAACGCTTTGACCAAGAAGGACCTTTACGAGCCTTATGAAGACCTGGTTTCTTTCGTTCCACTTTTCGTGAATCTCGAGTGAGGAGTCCTGCACCCTTGAGTGCCTTTCTGAGATTCTCATCAGTGACGACGAGAGCTCGGGCGATCGCATGTCGGATAGCCTCAGCCTGAGCATTTTCTCATGAACCTGATACTTTTACATCAAAGTGAAATGCATCATAGAGACCAGCAGTTTTCAGTGGAGCATAGATCTTCTGAAAAAGATCTGCACGACTGACATAGGTTTCGAGAGGAATACCATTCGCTGTACTCTGCCCCTTCCCTGTATAGAGTTGGATCGTAGCAACCGCTGTTTTTCTTCTTCCGATTGCATATGCGTATTTTTTCTCTGACATAAAAGTAAATTAAAGGTTGGTAAGATAAGGGTATCGTGAACTAGAGAGTGATCATTTCAGGTTTTTGTGCTGTATATTCATGATTCGTTCCGATAGTGACCTTGAGTCTGATAGACATATCGCTTCTGAGCTTATTCTTCGGGAGCATTCACTCGATCGCATGTCTGAGGATATGTGCAGGATTCTTTACTCGCATCTTCGAGAGGACCGTTTCCTTCAGTCCACCCATGTATTGTGAGTGAGATCGGTACATCTTCACTGATTCCTTCGAACCAGTAACTGCGATTTTCTCAGCATTGATAATGATGACATAGGCACCATTATCAATATGCGGAGTGAAGTCGACTCGATCACGGCCTGCGATGAGACGAGCGATCCTCGTAGAGAGACGTCCGAGGTTCTGTCCAGTAGCATCGATGACATACCATTTTCGTTCATTTCCGAGGAGTTGTTTTGCGACGAGAGTTTTCATAAAAGAAAGATTTACAGTTTGAGAGTTTGAGAGTTTGAGAGTTTTAGATTGTGTCATTGCGAGAAACGAAGCAATCCATGTATCAGTATTTATCAGGAACCTGGATCGCGATCCCGAGTACTCGGGATCGCGATGACGATACCTTATACGAGTTCGATACGGACGAGCTTGGCACCATCTCCATCACGGAACTTGATCGGAGTGATACGAGTATATCCACCATTTTGGTCTTTATATTTCGAGGCGAGAGTAAGAAGTCAGACACTGGCATCTTTCGTGAAAAAGATAGAACCAATCATTCGAATCTTGTTATACTCTGAGTGATCAGAATTCGCGACTTCGATCAGGCGGTGTGCAATCGGCTCGATAGCGAGTGCTCGTTTCTCAGTTGTCTGGATACTCTGATGAGTAAAAAGACCAGTGAGGAGGTTTCGAACAGCAGATTTTCTCTGTGCTTTATCCATCCCGCTCAGATGAAGATGTTTCTTGACTCGGTGTCGCATAGGGTATAATTATTTAATAGTTCAATTGTTGAATTACGAATACCGGAACTGTTCTCATATATTCGTAATTGATATATTGAGAAATTGATGATTCATTAATCGTCTCCGAGGAGCTTCAGTCCGCGTGATCTGAGTGCATCACGTACTTCTGTCATTGCCTTCTTTCCGAAGCCCTTGATCGAAGAGAGTTTTGCTTCGGTACACTTCGTGAGCTGTTCGATCGAGAGGATATCACCATTGACGAGAGCATTCAGCGTACGAGGAGAGAGCCCCATGATTTCGATCGGAGTGTATGTTTCTTTTTCGAGATCAGCCTTCACTTCTTGTTTTTCCTTCTCGATGACTTCACGGATATCAGAGATGAATTCTCCTCCGACCTGGAGTCGTTCTTCATTGAAGAGCGTGAAGTAGGATTCGAGCATCTTTGCTGAGAAACGCATAACATCAGAGGGAGACATGACACCATTTGTTGTGACAATCATCTCGAGTGAATCGAGTTCCGTAATATCACCATATCGAGTCGTATGGAGTTCATATTTCACGTTCTGTACTGGAGAGAAATTCGCATCGAGTACGAGAACTTCGATGTCATCTTCTCTCTTTTTCAGATCTTCGATCGAGACGTAACCGACATTTCGCTCGACACGGATCTGCATAGAAAAATCGAAACCAGAATCAACCGTCGTGATATAGCAATCAGGATTGAGTACTTCTACTCCTCCTGGACACTTGATGTCAGCTCCTGAGACGACGCCACCCTTTTTCTTCGTGAGCGTGAGCCATTCGATATCCATGGTTTCTTTTGCGATGACGAGAGACTTGATATTGAGCATCATATCGAGGATCGATTCTCGAACACCTGGAAGAGTCATGTATTCATGAGAAGCACCTGCGATCTTGATGCCTGTTACTCGAGAACCTGGGATAGATGAGAGCATAACTCGTCTGAGTGAATTTCAGAGAGTGACTCCATACCCTCGTGGAAGTGGTTCGATAATGAATTTTTCTTCGGTAGCAGAGACAACTTCACGACGAATCTTTGGAACTCCGATTGTATTATGGATGATATGCATAATCCGATATGTGGTGAAGAGCTAAAAAGAGAGAGTACTTTTTATTTCTAAAAAATAAGAATTTCTATGAGACGGATCTGGAATTATATTATTTTGAGTAGAACTCGATGATACGCTGGACATCGATCATCTGGTCGAAGTCACCTTTTTCAGGAAGTGAAGTGATCGTGATAGAGAGTTTTTTCGGGTCGACGGTGAGCCATTTTGCAGCAGTGATCTGAGCGGTTGCATTCTTCGTAGCGAAAGCCTGGAATTCTTCGATCAGTGACTTGTAGAGTGATGATTCCTTCATGCGTTCCTTGATCGTGATGACATCACCAATTCGTACTTCATAAGAAGGGATATTGAGCTTCTTTCCATTCACGAGGAAGTGAGCGTGTCCGACACACTGACGCGCTTGCATGATGGTACGAGCAAAGTTGGCTCTGAGAACAACCGTATCGAGACGAGTCTCGAGGAGGCGAAGCATCGCATCACCAGTCACCTCATCTGCCTTTACAGCTTTTTTGTAGTAGCGTGCGAATTGCTTCTCGGAGAGAGCAAATTGGCGTTTTGCGGCTTGTTTCTTCCGAAGTTGTACCCCGAATTCTGACATCTTTGGTGCACGTTTCACGCGGCGATTATTATTCTCGAGATTATATTTCTCGACTCCAAAAAGGTTGTACCCTTCTCGGCGGCAGAGCTTCATTTTTGGTCCAGTGTATCTCATAGAGTAATTATTTAATGAATCAATAGTGGGATTACGAATATTGGGCGTTCCATATATCTATTCGTAATTGATATATTGTGTATTGAAGATTGATTTTAGAGTTTTCGTGCCTTTCGTTTTCGGCAGCCATTGTGTGGAACTGGAGTGATATCATAGATAGCCGTGAGTTCGATTCCTGAATTGATAATACCACGAATTGCTTGTTCACGACCAGCTCCAATCCCCTTCACATAGACAGAAGCCTTTTCGACGTTATGGAGAGTTTTTGCCTTTGATGCAGCCTGTTCGCTCGTAATCTGAGCTGCATAGGGAGTCGCTTCACGGGCACCCTTGAATCCTGCAGTACCACCAGTAGACCATGTGAGAACCTGACCAGCAAGATCAGATATAACGACGTGTGTATTATTGAGAGTTGCTGTGATCGATACGATTGCCTCTGGGACATTCTTTCGAGTTTTTTTCGAGCGACGGAGTGTAGCTTTTGCCATAGATAGTTGGTTAGTATATTAGTAGGTTGGTGTGTTGGTATCCAAATCTACTATTTTTTCTTATTCTGAATAGTTACTGCCTTTCCTTTACGTGTACGAGCATTGGTCTTGGTTCTCTGACCACGTACTGGGAGACGCTTCTTATGTCGAGATCCTCGGTAAGAACCGATTTCCTGAAGACGCTTGATATTGGTTGCTACCTCTCGTCTGAGATCACCTTCGATGACGATAAGCTTGAGCTCCTCTCGGATCATATCGAGCTCAGCTTCGGAGAGAGTTCCCATTTTTTTATTATGAGCGATTCCGACCTTTGTAAGGATCTGTTGGGCGAGTGATCGACCGACACCATAGAGATACATCATCGATATATCTGCATGTTTCCCGTCTGGGAGATTGACTCAAGCGATACGTGCCATAAGAATAGAATTTAGTTTTTAGAATTTAGTTTTTGTCAGAAGGAAGTTTACAGTGACAGTGAGCAGCGACAGAAAGGAAATTATTTTTATATGATACCATTCTGATTACTGATATCTGCATACTGATAACTTCTACTATCCCTGTCTTTGTTTATGTTTCGGTTCCTGACAGATAACGCGGACAACTCATTTTCTGCGGATGACGACACATTTTTCACAGATTTTTTTGACGGAAGGACGGACTTTCATGAGAGAAAAGATTAGATATGAATAGACGTATTACTCTGAATGAGGAATGATACTATAATTCTCATTCCTTGACTGTCCGACGGATCGGATTATTTACGGTTGTTGTTCTGCGGAGGACGCTGTGGAGCATTGGCATTCGGCTTTCGGAAGACGATACGACCACGAGTGAGATCATAGGGAGTGAGCTCAACCACGACAGTATCACCAGGGATGAGACGGATGAGATTTTTCTGCATTTTTCCACTCACATACGCCCTGATCACCATGTTCGAGAAGGCTTCTGGAAGCTGAACCTCGAATATAGCACCTGGAAGTGCCTTGAGCACTTTCCCTTCGACTTCGATTTTATCATCTTTTGGCATAAGGATCGAATAGACTAACGTGAACGTACAAAAAAGCTCGTGTAGTATATAAAATTGGGATGATAATGCAAATGATTTTCGAAAAAACGCTTGCTTCCGAGTACAGAAGCGACAGAACAGTATACATGAGGGATGGTAGTGAGTCAATTTTGTAGTCAGCGATAGTTTGATTCGGATGGATTGCAGAGAGGGTAAAGTACCCCCTAGAGGAATGTCATAAAATTCTCTCTCGTCACGGGCAGGACTGTTTCGAGTGGAGCGGTATTTGGCATGGGGATCGTGGATCTATCATATTTCCACTTCATGTCATATCCTGAGATGTGTCCATCTTTTTCGAGGATGAGATCGATCTCTGAGCCAGAATATGCTCGCCAAAACGAGAGATCCTCATGGCTTCGTGCTACCTGTACCTTTTTCGCGTATTCACTGATAAAAAAATTCTCAAAGAGTGCTCCGAGATCAGGGCGTAATTCAAGAGATTCGAAATTATTGATCAGGGCATTGCGCACTCATGTATCCCAGAAGTATATTTTTCGCATTTTCTTGATCCCTGATCGCTTATTCCCACTATACGGCGGGAGTCTGAATATGATAAATGCCTTCTCGAGGATATCAACATAGTTTTCTATCGTCGCGATGCTCATGCCAAAATCCTTGGCAATACTGCCATACGATACCTCACTGCCGATCTGATAAGCGAGCACCTTGAGGAGCTTCATAAGGGTCTCTGACTTTCGGATCCCTGAGAATATGAGTACATCCTTCAGTGTATAGTCCTCTGCAATCCGTGTGATAGCGTCTCTCGGGGTCTCTCCCACTGCAGGAAAGAGTGATTCTGGATAGGAACCATAGAGAATCCGGTCTTCGAGAGAATACCGTTCTACATACTGGGCTCAATAGTGATCTCGCAGTTCGGTATAGAGAAATGGAAACAGGTGGAAGTCTCGATGTCGACCAGTCAGTGGCTCGATGATCCGACTCTGGAGATCGAAACTCGATGATCCAGTAACAACGATCTGTATCTCTGGATGAGCATCATGGAGGATCTTCAGGGAACGGCCGACTCACTCGACGATCTGTGCCTCATCGAATATGACAAAATCAGCTCATCCAAGCAGAGTCATGATACGAGGGAGATCGCAGGACGAGAGGATTTCTCGCACCTGAGATTGTTCACACTGGAAATATCTCCCATTCGGGAAGTCTCAGAGAAATGATCGTACAAAAGTCGTTTTTCCAACCTGTCTCGGACCATAGACGATAAGTATCTTCCCACTCCCAAGTGCGGAACGAAAGTCTCCTGTGATGGATCTCTGGATATATTCCATAAAAAATAGAGATAATAAGTCAATTCTATTTTAGTTTTTAATACTAAAAACTCAAGTTAATATTTGTTTTTCTCTTTGTGTAAAAATTGTAGTCAGAGACGGCGTGAATCTGAGGGATCATGGAAGATGAAAGTGAGAAAAAGTTGACAGATATTATATTAGTATATATTATATACATTAATATTATCTCTTTCTATGTCCATTGGAGTATCAGACACATTAAGTAGTAGAATAGATACTTATCGACTCCGCCCTATGGCCCCAACGAGGTTAACTCGACTAAGAGAGATTTCAAAGAGGAGAGATTATATTGTATGAGAACTGAAAAAAAGACTTCATGAAAACAAACTTTACCGATCAAATGAATCCGATCTTCTCGTTATAGTTACACGTCCGATGAAAATAGAGGTAGTACTCATGAGATCATCGAGCAGACGAGATACAGATAGTACGGAGAGTCAGGCAGGAGATCCTTATATTGGCATGGTTATTCCCGAGGAAATTGCTGAAGCAATGATGATTCTCATGATACGATTCCCAGAGTATCGCCCTAAAGATTTAGAGTGACTCGACGATGATTGACTGATCGAATACTTTGCTAATCCTATTGTTCGATCATCCCAAACAGGAAGAGGAAATGAACCAACTTCTATACAATGGCGCCATACTATTACCTTCGTTGACCCAGCTTCCCTGCGTCAATATGGGGTTCAAGGAATACCTGATGTGAATGATATTGTAAATCAGATTAATCGACAGTATAAAGATAATCGTATTCAATTTCAATGACTCAAGAGTCAACAATGATTGATGTCACTCACTGGTGGTATAAGCATCAATCATGAACTACATGGGACTTGCATTTTCGCACCTACAGGTATTATCTGACCAACTGGAGCTATAACACTTCAAAGAGACGATCATGGATTCAGTGTAAAAATTGGTAATAGAGAGCATCGGGCATACCTTCATACAACATTCTGATTCTCTTGATGCACTGTCTATCCTGATGGCCAATCTGCCGAACTCCTATATGTGGCTTGAGATATTCACGAGCATTCAAATCCAGGAATTGATAAGAGTACAAATGGTGAATTAGTACTCTTTCAAAAACCATCGAGAAGGCTCCGAAAAAGAGAGGGTGCACGCAGAAAATCTAGCGAGGTCTTAAATCATAGAGAACTCCTCTCGATCGAGTGATTTGCAGTTTTCTATGCAAAGATTCGGGAAGCGAAAATTAGCAGTTTTCGTGAATACCAAGATTGGTTGTCTGTGAGGGAAAATGCATGAATCGCACGAGTATGTTTTCGACAACTTCATGATGCATGATATCTGACTCCAAACCTTGCTACTGACTGGTCAGTGGCAGGTGGACGTATGTCAGAATCTCTCGGATTTAAACCCAATTGACTCTGGAGACTCAGGGATAATCATTTCTCAGAATCAGAATGAGCCGAAAGAGCCCTTCTTATTAAATGAGCAGGGAATAATGTTTGATGACCAAAAAATGATACTCAATGAGAATGATGAACCGCAAAAGGATGGAAGGCTGAAGGAATTGGTGATAATCTGTATGTTGATATGGTACAAGTGTTCTCACGCATCATTTGAGAACAAGCTGCGAATAGTACTCTCTCAGGAAAAAGTAATGTGCATATCTATATTGCGTATCTCTTAGTACACATTCTTCGAAGAAAATATCGAAAAGATTTATGAAATCAATATGGAGGAGTCGATGTAAAGCCTGCAGAAATGCGGATAGATTGATCAGAATTGGGAGGTATAATATCAATACTAAAATCAAATCTAAAATCTGCCCAAGGTGGACAACCTATCACACCAGTTGATTCACATTGAGAATTCGAGTGATTTATCGATACTGAATTTCTTGCACTTGTGAGTAGGGAGTTAACGGGAATTAGGGAAAATGAATTTGATGCAATATTCCGATGACTCGCATGAAAACAATGAGAGCTGAATGTTGTAGACTACCTCATGTATTGATGTTACCCGTTTCACTTTACCTGGTGAGACTTCTGAGTCCTCCCAGCAATATACTGAAAAGATAGCTTTGATTGTATTCTCTCAAAACGATCCACGTCGCACCAGCCAGATGAAGACTTTTATCGATGACTTGATGATACGGCTAGCCTACTCAAGCCAGGAGGATATTATATCACTGATGGCATGAGAGAATCCTATTCTCGAATAATGCGCCTTGACTCAAAGAAGCTGTATACTCTTTTAAATAATCCTGATCTTAAAGTATGGATGGTAGTCGATACATATGGAGAAACAAAGTCTATAGTAATTTACCGAA
>JAYUQR010000152.1:0-6642 GCA_043756665.1 Candidatus Altimarinota bacterium
TGGCATAGAAAAAGTGGGTTAAGTACTGATATTTTTAGCGAATTCAGTATACCCACTTTTTCTATTTTAGTGAAAGGATGTGTTTGGACTTAACAGATATACTATATGTATCAGACTTTATTAAAATTTATCCTGGATTCTTCCTTCGTCAGAATGACGGGTAAAGTCGAAATGACTTTTTTATTTTACAGAAAGACCCTTTTTGCCTTTTTCTTTCCCATACCTGAATTACCTCTTACGCCATATCCTAATATCTGTTATCGTTCGGATTTTTTTCTCTACATCTTCATGGTATGAGATATCTATATACCGATGCTCATAGATACACGTGACCTGATAAAGAGCACCATTTTTTCTCGATGCCAATATGTGCTCTTGAGTACATCTCTTCTCTATACTTTCCATAACCTCCCTAAACATTTCGAGAGATGAATCTATATATCATTGTCGAATTATTTCTTCACTCCAGATACCCGTATCAGTGAAAAGATCGAGAAAATAATCCCGATATGCTCAAAAATATCTGAGCAGTGAGGTACGTGCTGAATCCTTTAAGATAATTTGCCACATAGTTATACTTTACTCAATTGATATGCTCTACGAGACCTGAGCTCATCCTCAAGCTCTTGACCGAGGAGTTCGATATCCGAAAGTACAGCGAGTTTGAATTGATCGAGAGAATAAGAATCTTGTATCATACGATAGGATTATGAAAGACAAGGAAAGTATATATACATTCTCTTCCGATGCAACCTCGTTTTTACAGAAACACTCGTTTCGCTCTTTTTGTAATCTTTTTGCCAATTTCTATAAGTATTCATTCACTTCAGATAGATATAGAAGAATAAGGATCAACCATAGTCTCACCATTTATTTTAACAGACTCTCATGCAACCGCATTTTTAACTTCACCTGTAGTTTGATATAATCAAACGTCTTTCAATAAATCTGAAAGTCCAATCCATCTTTCACCAGTTAGTAGATTTTTATTTTTTAAAAAAACCTTTTCTATATTCTCTACATCGCTCTCATCATACTCCTTCCCATGATACATCGTGATAATACGCTGAGCGAGTTCGACCTTGAGAGCATTGGGATGTTCCCCTCATTCGAGACGTTTCCGAATCTCATCAACCTCTTCAAGCGTAGAATCAGTCGCGAGTTCGAAATACTTCACGATCTGATCATCCTGGATATTGATCAGTTTCTGATACATACTCTGTGGAGCTTCATCGATGGCGACGGTATTGGGACTGGTTTTCGACATCTTCTTCCCGTCAGACCCGACGAGGAGATCGAAGGTCATGATATCCTGCTTCGGGAGTCCGTGCGCATCCATGAGAGTACGACCAGCGAGGAGATTGAAGTACTGATCATTCCCACCGAGTTCGACATCACAGGCACCGTATTTTTTCGCGATCGCAACGGAGTCATATCCCTGCATAATCGGATAGAGGAACTCCTGGAGACTGATACGGACACCTCCCTTGTACCGCTTGGAGAAATTATCCCGATCAAGCATCTCGGCAACCGAGAAATTCTTTGCGAGCTCCCCGACCGAGGCGAAGTTCACGGCATCGAGCCCTTCACTATTCCAGTAGACCTCAGTCTTCTCGAGATCGAGGACCTTCGCGAACTTCTGGAGGAATATCTCCGCATTTTTCCGTGTTTCCTCTCGCTTCAGCATCGGGCGCTCTGCATCTTTATCAGATGCATCACCGACCTGTGCCGTCGCATCGCCAATTGTGAGCACGATCGTATGACCGAGGGATTGGAATGCCTTGAGCTTCAGGATCGGTACCATATGCCCGATATGGACAATAGTCCCAGAGGGATCGATACCGAACTTGACGACGAGCTTGTCACCGCGTTCGAGACGTTTCGTCAGATTGGCTTTATCGATGACGCGAGAAGTACCTTTATGGAGGAGATTGTGGATGGAGGAGTTGGACATGGTTATTTCAGTGTTATAGATATGATTTGAGTGAAACTATCTTCAGGATTATTTGATAGACGATCTCACGATGGTGGCTCCATTTTTTGAAAAAAAAGCTTAATCTTCCCATTGTATAGTAATTCAAATCTTACAATAGTAACCTTATCCTCTGGATAGGGACTCGTATATTGTAGTACTTGATCTCATTTATTCGTAAATAGCCATAAGTTCTGTGGGTTACCATTCCTATAAGAATCATCCAAAGCATATAGTCCATTTTTTCCTATACTGATATGAGATTGAGAAGTGAGATTTCACTTTGGTTGTATTATACTTTTACTCACTAAATTTATAAAGTAAAGAGGTGCTGGACCCTCATATCAAGGCATAGCTACACTAAACCAATTTTTGGAATGTTTCTTGATTTCTATATACTTCTCCCAACAAGCCCTAATAGTCATAGAACCATATTCGATCGGATATTTTTTCTCCATAACTTCATGAACCTTTTGAATCATAACACCTTCAGGAAACATTTTTTTAGTTTCAATCATTATTTTTGATTCTTCTAAAGATCGTGTTTCTATACCAATAAAGTCAGAAAAATTTATATCAGAACATTCGATTCAATAACGATGATTCTCTTTTTGGGTTATTATCTTATTTTTAAATTTCAAATAAGATGCATCTTCAGTCTGTACAATTTTCACACCATTTCAGAGTTCTTTCTGATAAATAATCTCTCAATTATCAGCAAAAATAAAACTCGGGACAGATAAAATAAGGGCACCAATCAAAAATGCTCAAGTGACTCACTTGGTGAGGAGGTTATGGATGGAGGAGTTAGTCATGAAATATTATAATTGAATAATTTTTTGTCCCCTTCGAGATCTATCGAGAAGGATATCACCCGAAGGCTGTTCGATATAGGGAGTATAGTTGATGGTGAGATTTTTTCGTACTATACGATAGGAATCGATACGTATAGTAGCGTATCAGATATCCCTCATACTACACTCATCGAAGATTTTGTGTATCTCTCCGTCTTTATACAGGAGAATACTTTTCTGGCAAGATGATCCGATATTTCCCTTCAAAAAGAGGAGTCGTCCATCGATCAGTGTCTTCACATCGAGAACATTATTCACGATACCATGATAGAATTTCTTAGCACTGATATCATAGATGGAGACACGATTCCCATCGACAGCAGGGCCATAGAAGAGGATATATCGACCCTTCAAGAGTCTCGTCTGGAGAACCAGACAGGATCTCAGATAGTCCTTGCCGATGATATTCTTTGCTCGAGTCGATGGAGCCTGGCTCTGGAGCGAATTATAACAATCAGGATCCTCATCGGGTGAGTGAGTGAGGAGTTCAGTGGGAAACTCAGCATTCACATATTTTTTGATCACGATGCGATTATAGATGAGCTCAGTATGCGTATCAGTTTGGACAATCTCGACTCCTTTCAGGAGTGGCTTCTGATAAATCTTGAAATCATCGAAACCCTCAGCAGCAGAGAGCGTGAAGGGAAGTATGAATATACACATTCCAAATATTTTCCGTAACATAGTGTCTTGATTATTGGATTTTTTTGATTTTTTTTGTCGTGAGACTGTATTGGTATCGGGAATAGAATGATTCTTCCGTCTTCCAGTGATGTTCTTCTATATCGAATTGGATTGCATTATTTTCGATATTTCGGAACATACTCCGACCAACACAAACATCCTTCGTGGACTTCAGGAGTCCTGTGAATCGATCGAACCGCATATTCGCCATCCGAGTCATGTCGAGGATGGTATCAGGACCCGTAGTACATGGATCTCTATCAGCTCTGACTAGCGAGTAGGAGAGGATATTTCCATTGATCCAGTTCATTTTCCCATAGGTAGTTCCGTTGGATGAGCTAATATTTGAATAGAATCGCACCTTCGATCGAGCACAGTCGAATGATGCGAGGTAGGATCCCGTATTTCGGATATATCCATTCATGGCATTCGGATTTCCTTCATTTTTTCTATAGTCATCGAGAGACTTCTGATCTGGAAAAGTATGGATGAAATAATAGAGAAATCCTTCTTTTTTCAGGAATTCATCGACTCTCACGAATTTTCCTGGCCAGAGAATATAGACCTCATTCTGGTGAATCCCTTCAGGGTAGGCACAGGCATCTTGCTTCGAAAGACCACTCGCGAAGGAGAAAGTTGGGAGAAAGAGAAGGGTGAGTAGTATAAAGAATTTCATAAAATTTCAGTTATCAGAAAAGTACATCCAAATTATTTCAACGTGACTGGAATAACTTTAGAAATAACTTCTCATTCATACTTTTTTGTCTGTGCATTGTACGTAGAACTTGGAACGAGATATACTCGAATTTTCTTACTTGGGAGAAGGTCGAATCATGAGAGATGGTATCATGATGATTGCATATTCGTATATTGAACTATTTGCTTTCCGTCTTTATTTATTAGGATAACGGTATCTCACTCATCATATAGCTCATTACTCAACAGATATACTCACTGTTTACCAAACTTATAAGAAAATAACTTTGACACTTCTAATCGTGTAAGGTCCATTTTTTTCGTACTGAAGTAATGAATCCTACTTCCCTCATATGAAGGAAGCTCTAGAAGGAATCCATACGCTTGAAGAGGATGAATCTTGAGTCTTTTCCAACAATTTTGTACTTTTTCATTATCTGAATCTCCAGATTCATCAGAACATATTACACGGTTGCTCCCAGTTGAATATGATTCACTATAGATAATCTTCTTCTTATACATAAGATATACGTTTTGCGTAGCATCTTGTGCAAAGGTAAAACCATATCCCTTCGATTTTGTATACGTATAAGTATCTCATGCAGCAAACGTCAAGACAGGAACAATCAGAAGAGTGAGAAATAGAAGAAGTTTTTTCATAGAGTGAATAGTTAAGAAATGAAAAATTACAATACCTTATCTATCAGCCCATACTTCAGCGCATCCTCAGCTGTCATATAGTTATCACGGTCACAATCCTTGCGAACGGTGTCGATCTTTTGTCCTGAATGAGTCGCGAGGATCTTATAGAGGACTTCACCCGTCTTGATGATATGATCAGCGGCGATCTTGATATCGATGGCCTGTCCTTCCATACCCCCAAGTGGCTGATGGATCATGATCTCTGAGTGTTTCAGTGCATAGCGCTTTCATTTTGCTCCACCGGCGAGGATGATCGATCCCATAGAGGCTGCGAGTCCGACACAGACCGTGATAACATCGGGTTTCACATGTTGCATCGTATCATAGATAGCGAGACCTGCGGTGACGTGTCCCCCAGGAGAGTTCACATACATAGTAATAGGCGCTTTCGGATCTGATTTCTCGAGATAGAGGAGTTGTGCGATCACGGTATTGGCGACATTGGAGTCGATCGCATCACCGAGGAAAATAATACGGTCCTCGAGAAGTCTCGAGTAGATATCATAGGCTCGCTCCTGCCCACCGACCTTATCGATGATGGTCGGGACGAGGAAATCAGAGATGATTTTCGATTTTTTACTTTTTGCTTGGACTTTCTTAGTCATATGTGAGATGAGGTTATGAGACTTTTGTAGTATACGAGAATTTCTATTTTTGCAATCGGAAAATATTGCAAATACCCTATCAGGATATATAATCTTTCTGCTTTTATGATTTCCTAACTTTTTCGATATATGAAAAGTTTTTCTAGTTTCGTATTGATTGTCTTATGTACTCTCGGGAGTATAGTACTCGTCTCCGCTGAGTGAAGAAATATGTGAGGCGGACAGATAGGAAGATGAATGCAGTCGAGTGAAAATGGTGAATGAATGATGAAAAAGGGACAAAAAATGGAAGGCGGAATGATGGGAAGTGGCATGCAACGACCAAAGATGGGAAGTGGCACGATGATGCCTCGTGACGGGATGAAGGGAGGGAAGTCTCAGTCAGGGACAACTGTTCTCACCTCTGAGCAACTCACGTGTCTTCGAACTGCAGTCGCGAAGAGAGAATCTGCACTCATGGGAGGGGTCACGATGATGAATAGCACTATCAGTTCTGCGTTCATGACTCGTGCATCTGCACTCGACAGTGCTTATCAGGTATCTGACAAAGAAGCTCGAAAGACTGCCGTCGATACAGCTTGGTCAACATTTAGATCCAGTACTGAAACAGCCCGAAAAACGACTCAGGATACACAGAAGTCTACGTGGGATATATTCAAGACAGATACAAAAGCATGTAATGTCTGAGGGGCTGATACTGATGGTAATAAGCCGATGATGATGGAAATGGCTCAATAAAGAGTTGTTCTAAAAAAAGTCTACAAAAGTAGACTTTTTTTTGACTTTCTTCGAGAAATCCACACCCTAAGAGTATCTATTTATTTCTCGTTTTTATCTCATATCTACTATGTCTCTCCTCACAGATATCATCACTCACTATACATTTTCTGGAAAATCATTCCCCATCGGACTCGGCATGGAAAAGTGATCGATCCTTCCAGGAGCGATCGTCTCACTTCCACTCTCCACGATGAATCGTCATGGACTCATCGCTGGAGCAACTGGAACAGGGAAGACGAAGACTCTCCAGAAAATGATCGAATCTCTCTCGATCAATGGTATACCAACAGTCGTCATGGATATGAAGGGAGATATATCAGGACTCGCACTTCCATGAGAAATGAATGAA
>JAYUQR010000153.1:0-2511 GCA_043756665.1 Candidatus Altimarinota bacterium
CCAGATCCAACAACTCTTTAAGATCCCGAAGAGCTCCTCATGAAAATGAGGAAATAAGCTCTTATCTAAAGGGAAGTTAGCCTAAATTGATTCACATTATTAGCATAGAAACAACTTTCAAGACTCGATACATCAAAAGTTAGATAGCAATCTTTGAGATTACTTGAATAATTCACAAATTCTGAGTTCTCTAGATTAGCATTGAGAAGAGATGGTTTTGGTACCTCTCTCATCAGCTCCCCCATCTGCTCCATCGCACTCTTTGTGAAATCAAAATCTCTTCCATAACTCATAGGATCCCATGCATCACTCCACCAGTAGTCTTGATGATAGACGGTATAGGGTTTATCTGGTGAGTAGATTGAGATTATATCCTTTCCTGTGGCATCACACTTTCTCTTATAGAGTTTCCTCTCATTTCTGAATGCGAGACGTCTCGGTTGTCTACAATCAGGACAGAGAGTGGGTGGGGGAATGAGGTATTTCTTCGGAGCATCCACCCCATCGCTTTGCGATACCCCTGGGGAGGGGAATATCGGACTCACCTTCGAGTAGAACTCCATATCCCTATCTGTGATCGGGAAATCTGCCGAACACTGTCGACACGTCCTGAGTTCCACGAGATGTTCGGATGGAGGGATAGGGTACATTCTCGAATAGGCTTAGTGGATACATCTCATACTAACTTTCCGCATCTGGCCACCATTCGACAGAGTCGATTTCATATATTTTTTCGAAAAGTTTCTGGAACCGCTCTTCATGCCCATCAGCTATCCTTACAGTGATCATACAATCGAATACTCATGCATCGGTATGACAGGAGAAATCATGAACCAGTATGAGTCTCCGACGAAGGAGGGAAAGTATCTTCGGAATCGCATCGATGGAACGAGAAGTGAGATGATACGTGATCATGGAGAGAGTGTTAGTGTCTTGGAATCTTGGAGGGTTGGAATCTTGGAGGGTTGGGAGATGGAATGGACCTCTCCTGTTTTTTATAACCTAAATCCTATCGCCTATTACCTCATTACTCCTTTCCACTCATCGTCGCACCGAGAGATTGTCCGGCTGGTACCATAGGATAGACGTTGGTCTCATTTTCGACGATGAAATTACAGAGAATGGGTCCGTCGTAGTGTTTCATGTATTCGAGTGCTTTTTGTGCTTCGTCATGGTTTCTCACCGTGAGTCACTTGATCCCATAGGCCTCGGCGACTTTTGCAAAATCAGGATTCTTCATCGGAGTATCGACATAATTGTTTTTATAGAAGAGCTCCTGCCACTGTCGTACCATCCCGAGGAATGAGTTATTGAGGATAATAATCTTCACGGGAATATTTTCTGCCATGATCGTTCCGAGTTCTTGGATGTTCATCTGGATACCACCATCTCATGAGATAGACCAGACGGTGGGTATGTGAGAGTTTTGGAATTTTGGAATTTTGGTATTTTGGAGACTGGAAATGTCCGAGGCAAGGGTAGGATCGACGCCATAGCACGCACCGATAGCCGTCGGAAGCGAGAATCCCATGGTTCCGAGTCCTCATGATCCATGGAACGTTCGCGGGTGTGTTGAGCGAAACCGTTGCGCTGACCACATCTGGTGTTGCCCGACATCGACGATGACGACATCTCGCTCACCCTTCAGCTCATAGAGCATATCGATGACGGAGACCTGGGTGAATCTGGAACAAGTGGAACATGGATTGCTTCGTTCCTCGCAATGACACAGTCCATCATTTTTTTCGAGAGGATTCTCAGTATCAACTCCTTGGATCTGAGTATTCCAGTTATCCCAGTCTTTCTGTTGCTCTTCTTGTGGAGAAAAAATCTCTGTGAAAAGGGGAAGCGTTTCCTTCACATTTCCGACGATACTCGCATAGTTCTTCACGTTTTTCCCGAATTCAGAAGGATCGATATCGAAGTGGATGATATGTTTATCTTTCTGGAATTCTGTGAGTTTTCCATAGATTCGATCATCGAAACGGATCCCGATTCCTATGATGAGATCGGCATTATGTACTGCATAGTTCGCTGCCATTGTCCCGTGCATCCCGAGCATACCATAGCGTCCTGACTTCGTCTCATCGACTCCACCGATTCCGAGAAATGTCCAGACCGCTGGGATCCCTGATTTCTCGAGGAATTCCTCGAGTTCGGTATGAGCGTTCCCGAGCGTGACGCCATGTCCATAGATAACCACTGGTCGAAGCGAGGATATCATAGCTTCTTGAATGAGGTTACCGTTTCCAGTCATCGCGAACGAAGCGACAGCGGAGTGTGGCGATCCATGATCCTGTATGGTGGAACATGGATTGCTTCGCACCCCAGGGTGATTTCTCTCCTCATTTCACTCGGATTCACCTTTTCCCTCGCAATGACTGGAACGAGCTTCTGTATCTTTCACTTCGTCAGCTTGAGCATTTTTGGTTATATCGATGAGGACTGGTCCTGGTCGACCAGATCGGGCTAGGGCAAAAGCTGCATGGACAACGGCAGTGATATCATCTG
>JAYUQR010000154.1:0-2497 GCA_043756665.1 Candidatus Altimarinota bacterium
ATCGAAGATGATGAATTGCTCCCTGAAGAGGCGATCCTACTCGAGAAGATCATCTATGGGATCAGGACATTCTCCCTGAGTACCAGAGGATTTTCTCCAGAAAAACTCAGAGAACTGGAGGAAAAAGGAGACATCCAGATCATCGATGATAAAATCATCCTCACTCCAGCTTGAATTTTCCGAGAAAACTTTATACTCAGTGAACTTATCGAAAAATAAGCACATTTTTCAGTATTTTTGCCGCCTTAGCTCAGTTGGTAGAGCATCCCCATGGTAAGGGGAAGGTCATGGGTTCGTGTCCCATAGGTGGCTCCATTTTATACATGTTTTAAGTAACCAAATCATGGTCTGGGAATTTTGATATAGACCTCTCTCATTAGATCTTAATACTGGAAAAATAAGGCCTAAAAATGAGCCTACTGTCTCTAGGGGTATAATGAAACCTATTCCTTGAGCAGTAGATAAATTAATCAGTTGAGCTAATACAACGGTTAGACAACCGTGAAATAATAAAGCCCCATGAAGCTGGACCTAAAATAAGAATCGCTTGCATTTTCCTATTTTCCCATATACTCGACTCATTGACATCCCCGAGAGGGGATTTTAAAATGCTTTGACGAAAGGACTCTTTTCTATATACTCTTTTCGTTCTCTCCCAGGAATAGTTTTTCTCGAAAATATTCCATCCTCTATACCCTATCAATTCCACTATGTTCAGATTTTTCTCAGAAGCAAAACAAGAACTCGAGCACGTCGTCTGGCCCACGGCCAATGAAACGAAGAAATATATGACCTATACTGTTGGTGTGATCATATTCATGTCGATCCTCCTCCAAGTACTCGGTCTCACTCTGCGTTCTGGACTCAGTATCGTACGCGATCAGTTCCCTCACGAGACGATCACTTCGACCGTATCTGGAGAGGCAGGAACCAGTGCAGATCTCGAAAATATCATCAATTCCCTCTCAGGAAAACTCAGTGGTACAGGGACTATAAAAAATAGTTCCGGAACCGTGAAAAGTGATGGTGTCATCGAAGTGACTCCTGCAAAGTAAGATATCCCAATCCATAACCATCCCATCTCAATTATGTTCGATTTTTCTACTAAAGAACTCTGATCCTGGTACGTCATCCGTGTCATATCTGGAACAGAGGAAAATGTTCGTCAGTCCCTCATGCAGCGCCGTGAAGCATTTGGACTCGAGCAGTTTATCCTCGATGTTTTCGTCCCGACCCATGACTCAGTATCGATCCGTGCTGGAGGGAAAAAGGTCCAACGCAAGAAAAATATATTTCCCGGATATATCCTCGTCCAGATGGTCGTGACCAATGAGAGTTGGTATATCGTCCGAAATACTCCGAATGTAACAGGATTCCTCTGAGCCGGAACAGTCCCCGTTCCTGTCAGTGGAGAAGAACTCGATAAGCTCAAAGGAATACTCACAGAAAAAAGTGAAGAATACAAAACAGATATGCAGATCGGTGACTACGTCATCGTGAGAACAGGTCCATTCGAAGGAAGTGAAGGGAAGATCATCGAGGTAAATACTGGAAAAGGGTATATCAAGATGATGATCAATCTCCTTGGTCGAGATACTCCCGTCGAGATAGAGTTCGCCAGTGTGAAGTCGAAGAAGTAATAATTGACTCGAAATATACCTTTAGCCTTATAGCTCCATGCGTATAGCCATGATCCTCCTCTCCATCGTCGCTCTCGTATTCATCGGATCTATTTCTTGGTCACTCCTCGACTCGAAAAATACATGGATGGGACAAAAACAAATCACAGAAATAGGAACCAATGGAACCGATATCGAAGCCCTAAGACATCAGATCAAAACCGAAGAAAAACTCAAAGAACTCGAACTGATCGTAAAAGAACTCTCGAAAAAAAATGGAAATACCTCAACAACCGGAGAACAGCAAGATACTACAGAAAAACCAACAGAAGAAATAGTAAAATTATCAGGAAAATTCCTCGCAAAAGTGATGCCAACTGCAACACTCACACAGGTAAAAAATAAGGGAATATACGGACTCTATACATTTGATTCCAATACACTCTATTCTACCTATGAAGATCCGAAGCTCGGCTTAACAGTGGTTGCCAGTTCTCTCGACTATACGACATTTATGAGGAATATGAAAGCTCTCTGAAAGGAGGTCTTCACCGTCAATGAAACCAAGTCCTTTCCTGGAAAAAGCTTCTACCTCAATCCTCCGAAACCTGATACTTCCGTCAGAATTGTCCTCGAATATGAAACCCAGAGTATCGCCCTCGAAATATCGAAATCGAAATTCCCCATTCTAAAAAGTCTCCTCCTCAAGAAATAATTCCCCCTAAAACCCTAATCACGCTCATGCTCTCTCTCAATACTTCCTGATAACTGATACCTGTTTCCTGATACCTAATACCTGATACCTGCTTCCACCTAGATACTAAGATCTCAATACTAACCCTCCCTTCCTATGGCTAACCGAAATATCCTCCTCACCC
>JAYUQR010000155.1:0-6508 GCA_043756665.1 Candidatus Altimarinota bacterium
TACATTCCCCCACCATCACCATGGTCCGTTCAGAGATCTCCATTGGTTCTGGAAGTTCTTCAAAACTCAGAAAATATGACTATCGTTACATCTTGTGTATCTTTTACTTCATTAAAAAATTTCGTTACCGATTCTGCGACAAATCTGAGATTCTCATTGAGTCCTATAAATTGTTGATTGTGTGTATCATATCCTCCTCTTCCCCCCATATAGTATGATCGACCGATATTATTAGCGAGGAGAACCTTGAGAAACTTGAAGACGCTATTCATATCTCCTGTAGCTCCTGATGGTCATCCCTGTGATCTCGAGAGCTTCCCTGTATCACTGATATTCACGGCACTTCGATACATGTCTCCTGTATCTCCTGGATAGGATCTGAATCTACTCACACGACCCATGAGATCGACATGAATCGTACTCTGAGAGTCGAGGAAATTCGTCACGATGAGATCTCCTCACATATTCACATACTTTCCTCAGCGATATATATTCGGATTTCTTGCTCAGAGTGAGATCGTATGGAGACTATTAAATTCTCGATTTATCAACTCACCGAATACACCATTTGCCACCGTAAGAGTAGTACCTCTAAATGAAGATATCTGTTTTGCGGCTGCACTATGATCCTGTGAGTGTGATGGTACACCTACTCGATTAAAGAGCTTTAAGTATCCATTATCATAGAGTGACTTAAATGTAGGAACTCATGAATTCGAGTATGCGAGTGCACTATTCATATAATAGTTCCCAATATCGACGAGTCATGTACCTGTTATAGCACTCGATCCTGTTCCATATGTCCGGTACTCTTTATAGATATCATATTCGTCTTTTGGGATAATACTCGAGAGGTAGTCATTCCCACCGTAAAGTTCGATAAAAATAATTTTCCCAGTCGAATTCTCAATCATTCTCTGTTCAGATGTATCGACCGTCGTTGGTAAGTTTGCACCCCGTAAGAGCGTATATTCAGGTTGCACGAGAAAAAAACTCAGGAGTCCGCGTATAACGCTATTATAGTATCTGGTATTCGTCGGTGCGAGAGGAAGGGTCTTCCCACTCCCATCATACTGGATGAATTTCAGGACTTCATTTCGAACATCGAGAGGGAGACGTTGATCATCGAGGATATATCGCTCATAGGTATCATAGATTTTTTCAGGTGTGATGATATCAGCGATCAGGAAGGATGCTGGTGTGAAAATAAAAGTACCATTCGTAATGCGAGATATCTTATTGCCATTCGTGAGCGACCCTGAGTAGATACGAAGCGTTTTCATCTGAGCATTATAACTTCCAGAAAAGACAGAAATATTTCCCGAACTGGTTACGATCTCAAATCTCGGAAAAATAACGACACCAGTCATGAGGGTGATCTCTTGCGCTTGAGGTACGAGTACGTTAAGTGTCACACTCTCTATTCCTGATGATGTTTCTACTGCAGGAACAAGACTGTTTCATGTACCTTCCTGACTCTTGGAAGTATTTTCAAGTACTGATCCCGTCATTTCAGGAACCGATATTCAATCAATACTCTCTGGCATTTCTTCCATGACAGTTGGTGACTCCACACTCGCACTCATGAGGATCATATCTCCTGAATCAAGAGAAGTAGCCCCAGTCTGGATGGCTCAACTGAGTTCAGATGGAGGAATCGATACTGTTTCTGAAACAGGAGCTATAATGGATACTTCCTCCTGTGACTCCACTGGACTCTCTTGGGAAAGATCTATCGAATATGGCTCGATGAAATTCTCTATCAATTGAGTTTCACTCGTATCTCTATATTTTTCACTATGTATCCGATTCTCAGAAGTATTTACTTCATTTACCGACTGTAGTACTGAAAGACTCTGTATTCATGAACCCGACTCGATCGTAAATGTTCCACTTTGAAGAATAAGTGTACCCGTATATGAATTGTAGATATCTGTCGTAACGGGAATGACCTCATTCGTCAGTGTTTTCCTATAATCTCCGAGCGGGAGACGGAAATCGATCACCCCAGTTCCCGTGGTTCTATAGGTGAAATAATTCGTCGTATTCATCCATCCATTTTGGATACCCGAATTATTCCATTTGCGTGAATCATCGAATCCATCACGTCCGAATACACTTCCAGGAAAATATGGATTCCAGTTCAATCGTCTGAGAATCGAAGTATCATAGAGATTCGCATCGAGGAGTATCCCACTCATACTGTTTCATCGGATTCTTTTCAGGGTACCGACATAGAGCTCGAGGGGATTCTTGTAGTGAATAGTATTCATCGCTGCATCGGTATACATCAGATCGAGGGCCAGTATAGAGCGAATCGATGGAAGCATCTCGAAGTTATTCGCGAGGATGATGGTCGCTATCGAGTCAAGCTCAGATCGTGTCGGAGTATCCTGGACATAGAATCTGTAGATACGGTCAGCGAGAAAAAGTGCAATTTGTGAGCTTCTTTTTGCAAACATGTATTCGATAATATTGTCTGAGAGTCCATTGTTTCCGTTTACAGGATTCAGTATCGAGACGGTATCGATCGTTCATGAAGCGGCATTATAGAAGGGAAAACTCGATCCCATCGGAACGGCTCATGTCAGATATATGACACTTCCCGTATAGTGTGAATTTATATCAAAAGAAATCGTATGTGTCATCTTGTCAGTCTTGTACCCTGTGAGGATTCTGGAGAGTGCTCGAACATCAGTCTCTTCGTAGTTGCGAACATCGTTATTTTCTTTTGACTTGAGTGGCTCATATTCCCCCATCACAAAAAGCTGCATCAGTTCACGAGCGTAGTTCTCATTTGGACTCCTCGGATCAGCCTGATTGAAGAGATTGAGAAATTCTCACTCGGCATAGTCACCTGGATTTCCATTATTATTCAGGAGTCTTTTTACGAGAACCTGGTAGTTTCAGAGCATCAGCGAATAGAGGAGATCATGTTGATCCGTTATATCTTTATAGGAGATCGTCGATACATTCGCATTCACAGCATATATATCCTCAAACAGTGAAAAGAGTTTTCTCTTTGCTTCATAGGGATCAAGGGCATACTTCATCTGATAGAGTCGTGCCATATGATTCTGATCTGCCCAATTAAATCCCGAGGATGTATACATGGTCAGCACACTCGTATATGCACTTCGATCAGGTCCAGTGGCATCGGGAAAAAGTATCTGTACGGCAGCACTCGCACTTCCCGCAGCGAAGAGTGCGTCTACTATTTTTGTATCAGGATTGAACAGCGTCGATTTTGCGAGATACAGTGCTTTTTCGCGAGTCCATGGAGCAGCAGAGCTATTCGTCACTGAAGGGCTATATATCCCCATAATACACCAGAGTATATAGGTGAGGAGAAGGAAAAGAGAGAGAATTTTTCGCATAGAAGAGAGAGATTAGTAGACTTGGACCAAGAGAACGGAGCCGATACAAAAGAGAAACAACGAAGAAATAATGGGAGAAAACATGCCGATATTCGGGGAAAATCTATAGATACGATCCTTCATGATGTGGGTGAGTGTCGTTATCATGAAGAGACAGACGAATATACCGAGTCAGAGGGCCAGGAGGAGCGGGAGGGCGAGGTCGGTACGTTTCACAGCGAAGAGGAGGAGGAATATACTCCAGCCAAATGCACAGGGGGTGAGTCAGCTGATAATGGCGAGGACTATATGTGATCATTTCCGTATGGGACTCTGCGACTCTTTTGTTTTGTCCTTTCTCTGGAGGTATCATACGATCGATGATATGAGGAGATAGGTACTGATAATGAGTATGAGGTATATACTCATGAGTTGGATCGTTCCGAGGTATTTCCCAGGATCAAAGAGTTTCAAAAAATACTTCGAGACGACTACGACGACGATGATATCGATAATATGAACAAGAGAGAATACGCCTGAATACACAACTGATTTCCTATAGGTCATCCCTGCATCGAGGATCTGAGAGACGAGGATTCCCTTCGAGTGACCAGGACCGATTGCATGGATAAATCCGAGGAGAAATACGGAGAAAAAAAGGAGTCAGAAGCTCTGTATATCACCATGTTCATCTATATAGATACGTATCTGAGTGAGTATCTGAGAAAATCGTGTTCATCACCAGACGAGTGTATCTTGAGCAAGCGTATGGGGAGTTGGTTTTTGTATGGGGATATCTACTGTTTCTTGTTCTGCATCGAGTTTTTTCTGATCATATGAAACCTGTCAGGGGGAAGTCACGGGAGAGAGGGGATTCCACGAGGCATCGATCTCGACCTTATCGGAGTAACCATCGTGATCCGTATCCTGATCCGTCGGTGAGGTACGATAGAGGAGTTCATCCTCATCTCCGACCCCATCACCATCAGTATCGATAGGTTTTTCTTTTTTTGATCCGAGGACGATTGTATGAGAATTTTTATTGATATTGAGTACCCGATAGTCACTCTGGATGGGTGGACCCCCATCTGACTCATAGATATAGAGTCGATTGGTCTGGAGCTGGACCTCATTACAGATATTGATCGTGATGATCGGGTCAACTATCTTCTCACTACACACTATCGTATACGAGATCGGGAGACCCATCTGGAAGAGCTCATCGATCATGAGTCACTCGGGTATCTGGTAGTTCCCCATCGTACAGCGATCTCATCTATTCGAGACAAAAAGAGTCTCATCGAGATACCGAGTCAGTACTCATGTCATAGTATAATATGTTTCGACACTGAGAATATCAGGATCGACTCATCCCGAGAGGACGAGTATCCGATCGAGTTCGACGGGATGGAGATAGGTCACTCCGATAATAGAATCAGGATAGATCGTGAGGGTCGTATTCGAGACATCGAGTGGATGTGCACTCACGAAATAGACTCCCAATACCATGAGTGAAAGAGTGAAATTCGCGAATAAGCGCAAGAGCTTCTTCATAGGCTCGAATATTGTATAAATTTATTGAACTATTTGTGAAGTTGTATATTTATATATTAATTGAATAATACCTATATTTCCTATATTGCAAATAATTTTTTGACAAAATAAAAATATGTACATGGGTACATATTTTTAGTTTCTTCATATCTATAGCACCTGCCTGAGTGCCGTAATATTGAAGGCATAGTCCATCTTCGTCGAGCCGAGTATGCCGAGATACCCGACATGTTCTGCGATTTCGAATCTCTTCACGATCATAGTCGAGCTCTCGAGCTCTGGGAGGATATTCTCTTCACCGATGAATACAGACACTCGATTCGATATATCGAGTCCCGTGAGGATATCGAGGAAGTGATGCTTGTTCTCGAGGAACTTGATCACTTGATACATCTCGTCCCCTATGATACCACGATTGCGATCGAGGTAGTTCGAGAGTCCGAGATAGTATGATGCTCCGAGCGATGGGATACTCGCAAAGGTGATCTCACCCGTGATCTTCGTCAGTCGAGAGACGAGATTGTAGAGGGTATCATCGATGCGATTCACTTCGATTTTTCGAGAGTATTGCTCCTCCGCCTCGATGAAGACGGCTGGAAGTGCCTCCATGAGGTAGTCGACGAACACTCTGAGTCCCCGATGTGTCGGGAGTCTCCCCGCGCTATTATAGGGCTGGAATATGAGTCCCATCTTTTCGAGACTCATCATATCGTTGCGGATCGTCGCGGATGAGACCTGCAGATCATGCTTCGCAAGGAGCGACTTCGATCCAGTGATCTCCCCGGTTCGGATATACTCCTCGACGATGAGCTTCAGTATATGTACTTTTCTTTGGTCGATTTTTTTCATTAGACTTTTTTTACTTTCATCGAGGCTCAACCATGTCCAATAATCTCTACTTTATCACCAGCGAGGAATGTCTCTTCCGAATCGATCGGATAATCGACTCCATCAAGGGAAATCTTCCATTCTCATCCAACCTTCCGAACGGATCGAACTTGCCCAATATACTTATCGACTCCCTGTGGTGTATCAGGCTCATCGGAAACGATAAGTCTCGGGAGGAGAAACGCGAAGAAGAGACTACTGATGACAAATATTACCCCTTGGAGAACTGTAAATGTCGTCGCATGCGTCATATAGACGGTGATCGCTACGATAGCACAAGCGAGTGAAAGTGAGAGCCCATAGAACGTCACTGTGAGTATTTCAATGATGATGAAGAGTATCGCGAATGCGATCCAGATAGAGAGGGGTGACATGAGTAAAAAGTTAGAACTTAGAATAAGGCATAGACATAGAATGGTATTTATTTTGTCATCCTACGAAGGAGGATCTCTTAAGATTGATTTTCGTAAGAAAGATCTTTCCATGAAGGATTCAGATTATTAATAAGTTCGATTTTTTGTTTTCTGAGTAGGTGCTTCAATTTCTTTTCTCTTTCGATAGCATTATACACGTATTTGGTAGATTCGAAATATACTAGTTTCTTGCAGTGATATTTTTTAGAGAATCATTCTATTTTTCATTCTTTATGCTCCTGAACCCGTCTGACTAAATTATTCGTCATACCAATATAGAGTACTCATGATTCACTC
>JAYUQR010000156.1:0-6490 GCA_043756665.1 Candidatus Altimarinota bacterium
AATCGCCCTCGCATGACTCCTCACGGGATTCGCCTTCTGAGTGAAGGTCACGACCCTCATGCTCCTCCTCGGGTGACTCGGTCTGATTGCGTATAGATACCTCTCACTGAGTGGGTATCTCGGATTTTTCTTTATATTCATATCCGTTTTTACCAAGTTCAACCTCTGGGCAAGGCTGAATGTCACGATTACAACTGATCCGAAGATCGTTTCTCAGATTGCTTTAGTTTCATGAATACTCTGACTCATAGGCATCATCTGGTGAGCCATAGATCGCAAAGATAATTTCACGACCCTCTATCGATGGGCACTCTCGAGTATCATATTCCTCCTCGGATTTTGACTCGCTTTCTCTCCTTGGATGATCAAGAATTATTCCGAATCCTGAGGCATGAATATCGGCGGACTCCTCGGATGATCTGGATGAACGACAGCCTATGACTATACGCAGTTCCATACGAAGAAAGACCTCGCAACCATCCTCGAAAATACGAGTGCTACGATGACATCGAGTGGACAGACAGAGAATGAAGACCTCGGGAGATACTTCGGCTATGATACAGGGATCAATAACTATCTCAAACTCCCTGCGAATCTCACCTTCCAGAAGAATCAGTCTGGAGAATTCACAGAGATCTCCTATATATTTCTCGCCCTCGTTCCTGGACTCCTCCTCTTCGTGCGATCGAGGAGATTCCTCTTTCCTCTCTGCGCAGGGTGACTCCTCCTACTCATGATGTTCTACTACTTCATCCCATGAACGAGTCGGTGGATTACGAGTTATTTCGACCTCATCGATCTAAAAAATGGACTGTGATATGCGGTCATGCTCGCCATGAATCTCGTCTTTCTCATCATCGCACACTTCACGATCGATGAGACAGAATCAGGAAAAAAACTCAAGGATATCCTCATGTTTATGGGAATCTATGGTTTTATCTATATGATCAGTGCATTCTGAATCGTATGGTATGGGATCGTTATCTATTTCTGATTTTTTATCATACTCGGACTCGCGGCAAATATATTCGATACCTATTCCACAGACGATGAGCGAGATGAAGATCTCATGAGTGTAAAATTAACACTCTCGCTCATTCTCTTTATCCTCATCGGAGCCTACTTTCTCCGATCAGTATTCCCACACACCTGGAACAACCTCCGATCCGCCTACTATAATGAGTATAAGTACAATGTCCTTACTCAGGATGAGGCGATCTTCGCGTATCGCTCGGACTATATCACACCGATCTCTACACTCAATATCGCCTCACCACAGAGAGTTATAGAGGAGATTTCGAAACTCCCACTCTCACCGGAAATACAGAAATTTTTCACAGCGAATATCTCGAGACTCACGATCGCTGATATCCATGGACTCATTATAAAACTCCGAGAACAGAATAAATCTCAACTGAAAAAAGATGCAAAAGCGATAGGAAATATCCTCTATTCGAGAATCCTCTATCCGAGTAAAGTTGATGCGAATACTGGAGGAATCTATCGTATCGGAACATTTATGACTTATCTGATCGATAATAATCGAAAGCGGTATTTCGATGATAGCCTGGTAGGAGCTTTTGGTACGTATATCTATGATCCATCTCCAGAAAAGACGATCAACCGTATGAAAACCATGGGAATCAAATACTTGCTCGTCGATCTCAATGCTGCTACGATCGATCGAGATCCTCGTCATGATCTCACGAATAGATTCGAGCGTCTCCTCCTCACGATGCGAGCGAAAAATCTTCGACTCATCGATACAGATAATCAGTGTCTCGAACTCGCCATCGATGAATACCGTGACGGGAAACTTCAGTGAGTTGATGCCTTCATCGATATTGCTGGAACCAATTATGAATCCTATCGTACAGGAGCGGTCATCCCGAGAAATCAGAAGCTCTATAACTGTCATAATTATATCATCACGAAGCTCAATGGAAGCGGGACACTCTCTCCATCTCTCGAAAGTGTAAAACAAGCTATCGTCTCGAATAATATCCAGGGAAATCCTGAGAAGCTCGGACAACTCCTCTCGAGTTATGCAGGGCAGAGCTGGTTCGCGCTCTTCGAGATCACAGATATTCCCACAGGATCAGCTCTCCTCGAAGAACCAAAGATCCTCCCCCCTCCTCAGCCAATAGCAAGTACTGGAACAACTCTTTCTACAGGATCTCTCGTCTCTACTGGGAAAACAAATACTGGAGTAGTGGGAGGAAGTGGTGGGAAAAAGTAGAAAACTCAGAAAATAGGATCCTCAATAGAAATATTGGGGATGTAATTATTTGACATAAACTTATTTTTATACTACAGTATTACTAAAGATCTATGATCTCTATTAATTTATGGACTTATTAGAAGCTACTCCTCCTCCTCCTCTATTGTGAGTATCATCAAAACCACATCATTGGCACCCTAGTGATGCTAGCGCTTATGCTAAAATGTTGACAACAATTTGACGTGCTCAGAGAATAACTGGATTCACTTCACTTGACATGATGCATTTGCATTGAATTCCCCTTCAAAAATTTCAAAGTAAAATAAAATGAATACTTGATTCACTTTGACCGGATAATATTATTCAAATGAATATTATCTATAAGAAAGCAATAGAGCGGATGGAACGAGTACTTCTAAGGAAGATACCTGAAAAATTAAAAGATAGAGTCTGGACTAGTACAGATGAATTTCTTCATGAATTTCATCAACATGTGCACAAAGTACAAGAATGAACTAAGGGTGCACATGCGATGATATTTTGTGCTATATTAAAGTGTATGTACATTGAATGGCATATGTATATAAATGATACAGTTATTAAGAATCTAGATTCCGACATGGAAGCTTTGGTTTCCTATCTTCAAGACACTGTCTGAATCATTTTTGATAATGACGCATCCGAATTAGATGGTGGATTTAGTGCATTTAGAATGTCCATTATTTGAGATAAGGCTATGCTCCGATGAAAAATAGAATATAGACCAAAACAAGAAGATAGTATTTGGTTGAAGCAAATTGCCCAAAGAAAGTACGATGAACTAGACAAATTCAAAGATCTTTATGCGATAAGAATAGAACTTGATAAGACAGATTGAGAAGATTCATACATTGCCCTCATACTACAAATAGCAAGAAAATTATTTATACCATGACGCACTGTTACGATGGAAATGCAATGAGATATACTCTCTGATGGTGGCATAAGAGTATTAAGATCAGCCTGAATTATTGTTGATGTAAAAAAGAAAAAGGAAGGGAGTAGTGAAGGGTATTGAGTTATAAAATTTATTGATACACCTGCCTGGATCTGAGAAAGTGAAAAAAAACCTGAAATCCAATTTGTGCTCCCAGATAATAAAAATAATGTTGGTCTAGCACACCATGATATCTATCATATTCGAAGAGTATTATTGGCGAATATTAGATTATTTTGAATTTTAACAGAATGAAATTTAAAGGATATAATTATAAAATATGAAGAACAAACTAACGCATATATTCGAGCTGTATCAAAAGAGGAACTCATAAGAGCACTCATATTTTGAGACTGAAATGAACAACCACTTCTTAAAATTTACTCCCTAGAAACATCAGAAGCAGAAAATTGATGATTATACTGAAAAAGAAAATGACAAAAACATAAACGTTTCTATTTTGGTTCAGAATCTATAGAATCAGAATGAGAAAGGAGTTTATGAGTTATTTATCCAAATCATCCTATGAACTGAAATTGATGAGTTTGGAAAAAACCAAATACGATAAGTACTCAAGAAAAATGAGAAATAGTGAGAAGACTTTTATCGGGAAGATAATCCCTTATTACTCTTTTTTATAAAACTTCTCCAACACCACCGGTAATCCTCTTCCCTCTTCCCGATACTTCTCCACCGCCCGCTGCATCGAGAGAACCACCTCATCATGTGTCCCGACACATTCGAATGGCTTGTGTCCACTCTGACCGAGAAGTTCCTCATAGAGTGGGATGAGTGATATATCTTCATAGAGATCTCTTCCGAAGATCGTGATGACATCTTCATGAGTGATATAGGGTCTCAGGATCGCGAAGACGAAGACACATTTCGGACACTGGAGACACCAGCGATCTGATGTTGTTTTATTGGACTCGATCACCTTGAAGTTATTATTACAACTACTGAAGACGGGGAAATACGCTCGCATTTTCGCGAAGCGCTCTGCAATCTCGATCTCATAGAGATCACGGAGGATACTCTTGTACTCTGTATCACTTATATATGTATCAGAATAGGCTCGGAAGTCTTCCTCGAATTCACGAGATTTGCTGTACTGATGATTCACATCGATTCCGTGCCAAAGTACATTTCCCTCATCAGCACTTTTCTCATTCGAGAGGACATCCATACGATATCCATAGAGATAGTTCACGATCTGGAGGACGAAAGCGATAATCCCCGTGATTGGGACATGCCCATTCGGATAGCCAAGTGCATTGAGCTCGAAGAGGTGAGGATCGAGTATTCGCTTGACGACGAGGTGCCTGTGTCCTGAAACTCGAGCGACTGCATCATGGAGGATATAGTACTTTCCGAACGTGAAGAGATCATAGTCGTCTCATTGCTCATCGAGCATTCCTGTACTCACGACACTATCCTTTCCTCCTCCGATCGGGACAAGGAGTTTTTCTCATGGGAAAAATGGGATTTTTTTGAATATTTCATCACTCATGGATTCGAATACACCGATTCACTCAGGGAGGATATTGTTGCGAAAGAGATATTCTCCGAGTCACTGGAGATAGAATTTTTTCCAGAATGCTTTCTGAGGAGTTTCCAGTTTTCCCGTTGTGACAATAATCTGAGCCGCTGGACAGAGCTTATAGTAGCTAATCCCGAGTGCCATCGAGGTATGGAAGAGGAGGTTTTTAATAATTTCTCAATCGAGATCCTTTCTCACCTCGAACCCCTCACAGGAAAAATCAATCACTTCTGTAAAATATTCCTCATGATCGAATGAATACTGAAAGGTCGCCTTCAAGGTCGTAGGATCGAAGGTAGTTCACTCGATGAAGAAATTCTGGAATGTTTTCGGGTGAGTCAGTGTGGACATATTGTGGAAGTTCGATACTATGGAAAACAGTGAAAAAATCAACTCATATACTATGGAAATCACAGGAAAAAAAATCGCCATCATCGGCTTCGGACGCGAAGGAGTGAGTACACTCTCCTATCTCATCAGTCAGTGAGTCGACTCAGGATCGATCACCATCCTCGATAAAAATACGATAACGGTCGTTCCAGAGGGTATTATGAAGAGGCTTTGAGTAGATTATTTAGACAGCCTCGATCAGTATGACATACTCGTCGGATCACCAGGAATCTCACCATACCTTCCAGAGATTGCTCCATATAGATCACACCTCACTTCACAGAGTGCGATATTTTTCGAACGATATCAGGGAAAAGTCATCGGTGTGACCGCAACCAAGGGGAAATCAACGACCAGTACACTCATCGCGGAAGTGATCCGTGCGGCAGGATATTCCGTCAAATTCGTCGGAAATATCGGAAAACCAGTGCTTGATTGTATCGATTTTGATCATCCTCCCGAATATGTTGTCTATGAGCTCTCGAGCTATATGCTCGAATACTGTCGACCTCGTTGCCACATCGCTGTCCTCGGGAATATCTATCCTGACCACCTCGGCTATCATGAGGGCTTCGAGAACTATCGTGATGCGAAGCTCTCGATCCTCCAGAATGCTACCTACCGAGTGATCGGAAATCAGGTACAAGAATTTCTCGAAAAAATACCTCCAAATACTCTAATTATTCCTGATACAAATAATTACCACATCGATACTGATTGACTCTATCAGTGAGCTACTCTCCTCATGAAGACGAGTGAGATCCAGCTCATCGGTGAGCACAATGCTCGAAATATTCTCTCAGTCTTTGCAGTGGGACATATTCTCGGTATGAGCACAGAACTCATCAGAAAGACTTCTTCCACATTTCATGGACTTCCTCACCGTCTCGAGAATATATGAGCCTTTGAGTGAATCACTTTCTATGATGATGCCATCTCGACGACTCCTGAGAGTACAATCGCAGGGATCATGGCACTGGGTGGTCGAGTCGATACGATATTTCTCGGTGGGGAAGATCGCGGGTATGACTTCAGAGAACTCGTGAAGGTACTTGAAAGAGAAAGCATTCGAAATATTGTCCTCTTCCCTGACACGGGAACGCGAATACTTCCACTGCTTGACCCTGAGAAGTTTCGAATATATGAGGCTCAATCCATGGAAGCCGCAGTAGCATTTGCATTTAGTTCAACCAGACCCTGATCGATCTGTCTCCTCTCAACCGCTTCTCCGAGCTATTCTCTGTGGAAAAATTTCGAAGAAAAGTGAGACCTCTTCCAGAAATACATTCACTCATACAAATAAAAAATGCACTCATACGAGTACATTTTTTAAGAAGTATTATTGGACGCTAACTTGATTATG
>JAYUQR010000157.1:0-6459 GCA_043756665.1 Candidatus Altimarinota bacterium
TCTGGTACAAAAAGAGTGCCTAACGGCACTCTTCCAGAACCAATCAGTGTATTCCATTTCTCTAGAAATGTGAAACAATGTTGTTGGACATGACAGATAGTTATTAAACGTATGGAGGTCCAATTAATTTCTCCTTGAAAGAAAATGTTATGATATTTTCTCTTTGATGAAATCCAAGAAATAGAAGAAGAAGCTAATTATATTTATGAAAATGTAATACTTCCAAATTGGTGATCTGAAAATTTACACTGATTTCCAAATACTTTATATGGATTTATGATGATTGTAATGTCTAAGATTGATTTATTATCAAGTTACTCTGATATTTCGTCTGAACATGAGCGTAGTAAAAAATGACATCAAACGATAAGAATGGTAAATTTCTTAAATACTTATTTAAATCCAGATTCATCGATCAATAAGGCTTTAATCCACCTTTGGAGACATACTCTCATGCACACTTGATCACCAAGGATGATTGATTGATACTCTTGGCTTCTACATTGGAAGGAGCATCTACCAAGAGAACAACATTATACTTTTACAGGAAATATACTTAATATTGCACTAATATATCTTATTGAAGACTTGAAAGATTGAGTTCTTAAGTATTTGGTAGAATTAGAAAAAAGCTCAGAACTGCAAAGATACTTTCATATGAGACAAATCCGACTTTGAAATGAGTAGTATTACTTCCTATACTTCCTCCCTCGTAGCTCCTCAGGAAAATGCTCTTGGGAGCTTTTTTTAACCCCCCTCATTCCCCCCTTATCAAGGGGGAGGTCTGGTAGATCGTGTGCATACTCATACCCTGCCCCGTATCATGCTGACTTCATTAGTGCTGTTGGTGCATTGCGAAGATGGAGGGGAACATTCAGGTTTCAAAACTCTTGAACATCACGGTGCATCGCCTGCATCGCCATGTAGATACGATTGTCCTTCGGGAGATCTGCGAGGTAGTAGGCAGTATTCATCATCGGGAGCTCACACTCGGGCATCCCCATCTTCTCGCAGATATCATAGGTCGCATTCGCGAGGATCATCGCCTGGGGATCGTAGACATCTTCACTCGCGAAATTGATCATCCGCCGTACGATATACCGAGGATCTTCTCCTCAGGCAAGCATTCTTCATATCCAATAAATAGCAGCATCTCCGTCAGAGTCACGCAGAGACTTGTGCATGGCGGAGATGAGATTGTAGTGTTCTTCCCCATCCTGGTCGTACATGAGCGACTTCGATCCTGCTTCGAGGATCGATTCTCGAGTGAGCCACCCTGATCCCTGGAGGATACAGGCGGTTTCGAGGAGATTCAGCGTATTACGGAGGTCTCAGTTTCAGAGTTGGGCGATGAGATTTAGAGCTCCTTGAGAAGTAGTATGAAGATTCCCCTGTTCCTGTGGTGTCGATCCCCCTGACAGGGGGGACAAAGGGGCGTTTTCTTCGATAAAAGATTTGAGTTTTTCATAGACTCATTCTGTATTTTCACATACTTCTCTATTCGTGAATCGCATCTCCCTGAGGCCTAATGTTCCAAAATATTCAGATCGTTGTCTATCATACTCTACCTGGTCTATATGGGACTCTCCATCAATTTCTATAACCAGAGCGAGCCTAGCACTATAAAAATCTACAATATATATTCCAAGTGGTTTTTGTTTTCTGAAATGAAAAGTCTTAAAAATATCTTGATGCAGAATCTGGTACCAAAATATCTTTTCTGGCTCATTCATTTCTTTTCTGTTTTCTTTTGCATACTCAGTCAATCCTCGATTGTACTCAAAAAATCATGTTCCTTCTGTTCCTCATCTCTCGGAAATCACCCCCCTTGCGTCCCCCCTTTCAGGGGGATTCCCCAATTTTTCTTTAGAAATACCTATCATCGGATTTTTCCTTGTTTCGTCCATTTCAGGCGGATCCTTCAAGATGATATCAGGATATCGTTCTTGTATCCGATTGATATTTTTCTCGAGAAATTTGATTACCTCTTCAGGTTTTATTGGCTCGAGGATATATGTTCGACATCGAGAGAGAAGGGCATTGATCACGGTAAAACTCGGATTCTCCGTCGTGGCCCCTATGAGAGTGATAATTCCCTTCTCGACCCAGGGGAGGAGGACATCCTGTTGTGACTTCGACCAGCGGTGGATCTCATCGAGAAAGAGGATCGTCTGACGTCCTTCAGAAAAATTTTTCTGTGCTTTCCCGATAATCTTCACGACATCTTCCTTTTTCGCGAGAACAGCTGAGAGGTGGAAAAATTCTCCATCGAGAGAGTTCGCGATGACGCGTGCGAGAGAGGTCTTCCCAGATCCTGGGGGTCACCAGAGGAGGATCGAGGGGAGTCGTCCTGCTTCGATGAATTTCCTGATCGGTTTCCCTGGTCTGATCAGGTGCGATTGCCCGACGAGGTCATCGAGATTCTCTGGTCTGAGGAGAGAAGCCAGGGGTGTGATGTCGCGAGAAAGAATCATAAATACCTAAGAAAATATAAGAAAATCCTATACAAATATATGAAAAAGAACAGTAATTATCTCTTTTTTTGTTCCGCCAGAATTATACACTTCTTACTTTTTTGATTAGATTGATTTTTTTATTCCACTCCCAATATGCTCGATACTATTACCAATAATTTTGATCGCTTGCCCGTCTTGAACGAGGTAAATCTTCCAAGGAAAATCTATTATTATTTGCAAATAATCTCTACGCTTAGTTATATTTTCTATATTTGAACGAGCATCACTATCCACTTGGTGCGGAACGATTACACAATCCACAATCCCGAGTCCGATGTGATCCAATTTGTCATCTGGCTCCCACCATGTGAGTCCAATATCGGGAGTTACCAGCATACTTCCAGCACTGGTTCCGATATAGATAACACCAGTATTTAAGATATCTTGCAAGTAGGTATCTAATCTCGATTTTTTTGCCCAATCAAGGAGCCAATTCACATCCCCTCCTGTGACATCGATAATATCGACATTTTCTAGTTTTTTCCGAAGTTCTATAGGATCTTCCTTGAGATCTGCGATGACGACACTGTATCCTCTTTTCTCCCAGTCTGCTTGATAGGAACGTATCCAATGCATATGTTGTTCATTCTCTCCATTGAGTCGTGCAATATAATTTTTCATTGTGTCACCTTCCTTTACTGGAAGCCATTCTATAGGGTCTCCTGCAGTGGGTATTATAGCCACTTTTAGATTAGTTTTGTTGCCAGTCATATTGAGCAAATCTTTTTCAAGATGAGTATTGAGAAGTCCGCTCGATGTGAGAAGAAGTTTCATTCTATAATGAATTTATTTGATTATACGCATTTCTTTCTTTGAAAAATCTATTTTCAAGAGACAAATGGGTACAGATTCTCGTAAACGAGAATGACAAAAAAAGGGTTCTATTTTTTATTCTAAATTCTTGTCACTAACTTTTGGTGCTCGAGATGGGAGTTGAACCCACACACCCGAAGGGCATACGTATCTGAAACGTACGTGTCTACCATTCCACCACTCGAGCATAATTTTGACAGGACAGATATACAAACAGTAAACACAAAGGCGTTTTCCTGTAATAAATATATCGTGGCAAGTATAGAAAAAAGGGAATGGAAATCAAACTATTCGATACTTTTCATTTCTGATGGTCTATCCTCCGCAGAGGGGGTGCTTTGAGGGATGGAAGTCGAGAGGTCTTTCCAGAGGACATAGGAGAATCCATTTCGAAAGAGATTCGTCATGGTCGATGCTATCAGTGAGATGATCATCCCTCATCCTACCTGTCATGGGGAGATGAAGGAGAGGATTTGTGGGAGATTTTTCATGAACTCATCCGTATTTGCTCAGGTGAGTCACTCGGTCGCTATGCTCGGTCCACCGAAGAGGGATCCACCGATAAAGTTGTTCCAGATTCATGAAGCGACGGATATCACGATCGAGAGGACGATCATATTCCCGAGGATATTCCAGAATTGCCCCTGTGTGAGGAGTTTTCCTTTCGAAAATGTATCGTAATTTCCACTCTTTCTCAGCACAAATCCAGGTTTCGTCGGGAAATATCGAGTCGAAAACCAGAGTGCGAAGATGAAATACGCTCCTCAGGCAAGTATCATCACGAGAGCAAACTGGAGCGATGGTTCCCAGAAAGTACTCGAATAAAAATCCTTGGACTCCATCTGAAAAAATGGGCCTATATACTCTCGAATAAATGGGAAGAGCATCAGAAAGATCACGAAAATGACCCCTGCAAGGATGCTATAGTAGTATCCATCGAACTTCAGTGCACTCGGGAGGTAGGTTTTCGCTTCTCGCAGTATTTCCATCGCTCGAAATGAGACCCGCTGTTCCTGTTTCTCGAATATGAGATAGGTGCTGATCGTCGCGAGATTGCCCGTGATCCAGTAAAAAATGGCAATACTCACAATAAGGATCAATAAAAGAAGGGTAACAATAATTCCTTTTCCGAGTACGGAATTCATCCCCATGCTTCAGATGAAGAGTGTAAGGGGAACAATTATCGATGCGATGACACCTCACGCAATGTTTACCAGAAGGAGGATCAGAAATGGCGAAATATTCGCCTTCCAATTCGCATTAAAGATACCCTTCCAGGTAGTTTCGAGTCGATCGAGAACGTTTCTAGATTCGAAGAGAGTCATAGTTCGTTGGTGTTAATTGTAGTATTTCTACCCGACCATCGCCTCGATGAATCCCATAAAAAGTGGATGTGGGTGAGTCGGTCGAGAGGCAAGTTCTGGATGTGCCTGAGTGGCGATCATATAGGGATGATCACGGAGTTCGACAATCTCTGCCAGTGTTCCATCTGGAGAAGTCGCGGAGACGATGAATCACTTTTCTTCCATCTGAGTACGATATGCTGGGTTGAACTCGAAGCGGTGACGATGGCGTTCGGAAACAGTTAAGGTATCAGGTATCAGGTATCAGGTATCAGATTGGCTTTCTTGTTTCTTTATCTTCATCACTCCATTCTGATAATTGCTCGTTGATAACTGCTTCCTATATGTTTTTTCGGCCAATGTCCCTGATCTGATAACACACGGATAGGCACCGAGTCGCATATTCCCTCACTTTGTCGTGAGTCATTTCTGGTGTTCCATGATATGGATAACATTATTTTTTCCTTCAGGATTGAACTCTTCACTATCTGCATCTACTATCCCGAGGACGTTCCGAGCAAATTCTATCGCCATGATCTGAGAACCGAGACAGATTCCGAGATAGGGGATTTTGTTCTCTCGAGCATATCGAGCACTCAGGATCATCCCCTCAGTCCCACGATCCCCGAATCCACCAGGGATACAGATCCCATCGAGGTTTTCGAGGAGTTTCGTTCCTTCTTTTTCGATGTCTTCCGCCTCGATAAATCTGAGTTTTACACGTTTCTGATGGGCAAATCCTGCAGCCTTGAGTCATTCATTGAGTGAGTAATACGCGTCCTCGAGTCCGACATATTTTCCGATCATTCCGATACGGATGATATCACGCGAGGTATCGATATTTTCGAGGAGTTTTTCCCACTTCGAGAGGTCTGGACGGACAACGGGGAGTTTCAGTCCGTTGGCGATTTTTTGACCGAAGGCGACTTTATTGAATGCGAGAGGAACGCGATAGATCGAGTCGAGTGTCGGTGCGGAGATCACATGATCCTCTCTGAGCCCTGTCGATCGGGCAATCTTCTCGAGCATATCATCGGGGATATCGGTATCTGCACGAACGATGAGAAAGTCAGGATTGATCCCATAGCTCATGAGGGTTCTCACAGAGTGTTGAATTGGCTTGGTTTTGAGCTCTTTCGATGCGAGGAGAAATGGGAGGAGAGCCACATGAACGAAAATCACATTCTCATGTCCGAGATCATGCTGGAGCTGGCGAGCGGACTCGAGGATATATTCGTTTTCCATATCACCAACCGTTCCCCCGATCTCGATAATCGAAATATCAGCATCCGCCGAGCTTGATCCATCACGGATTTTTTCCTTCACGAGATCTGTGAGGTGTGGGACAATCTGTACCGTTCCTCCGAGGTAGTCCCCACGTCGTTCCTTCATGATGATTTCTTCATAGAGTTTCCCACTTGTGAATGAGGAAAATCGATTCATATCCGTATCGAGAAACCGCTCATAGTGCCCGATATCGAGGTCTGTCTCAGTCCCATCATTGGTCACATAGACTTCTCCATGCTGGTAGGGACTCATCGTTCCTGGATCCACATTGAGATATCCATCGAATTTCTGACAAAATACGCGAAATCCCATACCCTTCATGAGGGCGCCGATCGATGCGGCTGCAATCCCTTTTCCGATACCTGAGAGGACACCGCCCGTGACAAATATGAGTTTCATTCGGAGAGAAGATTAGAATGTTAGAAGTTTGGAATCTTGGAATCTTAGAATCTTGGAATCTTAGAATCTTGGAAGTTTAGAATCTTAGAGTGTTGTCTGCC
>JAYUQR010000158.1:0-6375 GCA_043756665.1 Candidatus Altimarinota bacterium
CGACACTCGATCAGCTCGATGCCAGTCGAAAAAATACCCAGATCGCTCTCGATCAGGCGAGACGTGACTATGGAAAACTCTCTATATCTGCTCCTGTAGATGGAACCGTGACTCGAGTGATCGCAAATATCGGTCAATCAATCAATATCGGAACCCCCGTGATAGAATTCTCAGGAAAACAACCCCAGATCGTCGTCGATATTGATACTCCGATAGCAAACTCCCTGCTCGCAGGCAATCAAGTGTCTATTAGTGTTGATGCTACAACTCTCACTGGTATCATCACAGCAGTATCGAATATCTCGAATGCGAATCTCCTCTCGACTATACGCATGAGTATTGCTGGTGGTGAGAAATATATAGGAAAAAGTGCAGTAATTGCATTCCGATCGATGGCGAGTACTTCTGGAACGATCCTCCTCCCAGTGAATGCCGTCAAGATAGTCTCAGAAGAAGAATGAGAAGTCTCACTCTATTCGAGCTCTGGTACGATCGAAAAAATGATGGTACGACTCTGAAGAGTCTGAGATACCAATATCGAAGTGATATGATCATTTTCGAAAAAGAGTGTTGTCATCACATCCGACGTGAGTAATTATGACGAGTCGAAAAATATCCTCACACTTGAATAAAAAATATTATTATGAATACTCGCCTTTCAAATCTCCATGAGAAAAATAATTCTGGATTCCTCGGATTCTGGGTACGTCAATATCGTATATCCTATCTCGTGGTTATCACTCTGATCATCATGGGTGCTCTCGCGGTCGTGAGTATACCGAAGGAATCGAGTCCATCAGTGAAGCTCGGAATCATATCGATCGCGACGATCTATCCAGGCACGAATCCAGTCGATATGGACTCTCTCGTGACTGATAAGCTCTACAAGGCAATCAAAGACCTCAAGTGAATTGATACTATTACTTCCAATTCCTCTCTCGGAATATCGAGTATTGCCGTGAACCTCAGGACTGATGCAAATACAAAAGACCTCCTCAATGATATCAGAAATAAGGTCAATCGTGTCCAGCTCCCGAGCGAAGCCAAGACCCCAGTCATCACCGAGATTGAGACCGATACCAACCGCACCTTCTCAGTATTTCTCTATTCGAAAAATCCGAATGCAAGCAAATCCCTCCTCTTCAGCCGTGCGATCGACCTCCAGAAAGCGATCGAGTGAGTCTCGTGAGTAAATAAAGTCGATCTCTCCGCGTGATGATGACAGCGTCCGATCGATGCTGGGGGTGGAAATGATTCAACCTACGATGTCAAAATCGTCATCGCGAATGATAAGCTTACCAATCTCTGACTCACACTCGGAAATATTGCGGGGATTATCCAATCATACAACCGCGATCAACCGATAGGAAACTATTCTGTCGGTGAGAAAAAATATGACTTTCGAATAGAAGGGAAGAATCGTGATAGCTTTGACTTTCTCAGGACTCCTATATCCCTTCCAAAATGAGGAAATATAGTCCTCGGTGATATAGCGACAATAGAACGAAAATATAAAAATGATACGAAAAATTTTCTTATCCTCGGCTGAACTGGAAGGACAGAGGGGAGTGCTTTCGAATATGTTGGTCTCACGATCAATAAGACCGATAATGCGAGTATTTTTAGTGCGAGTAACAATGCAAAAAAGATCATAGAAGAAACCTTTGAGAAGTCAGAATATTCTTGATTTGGCTATATGTATGGATCTGATCTCGCGGATACCATCCGCGATGATTATGCGGAACTCCTGAAGGAAGCGATAATAACTCTTATTCTCGTATTTATCGCGATGTACCTCTTCGTATGATTTCGTGACTCTGTCTTTGCATCCGTCACCCTCCCACTTGCATTTCTCGCGACCTTTATCCTCCTGAACTCTGGAGGATATACGATGAATTTCCTGACGAATTTCTCACTGATTCTGTCATTTGGTATCGCGGTCGATACGATCATCGTGATCGTCCAGTGAGCGAGTGCAAAGGTCCGTGTTGGATACAATCCAGAATCAGCAATCATGCTCGCACTCAGGGAATATGCAGTTCCCATCATATCAGGAGTTATGACCACAATCGTCGTTTTTATCCCCATGATGACACTCCCTGGAATACTGGGGAAATTCTTATCTTTTATTCCTGTCACGATATTTGGAGTGCTTGCTACTGGGCTCGTTCTCGCTCTTACCGTGAATAGTGCCCTCTACCTCCTCTTCGTGAAGAAACAAAATAGTTATGTCGATGATCCTCATGCGATCGAGTATGCCAGTGATGAAGATAAGGAGCTCCTGAAACTCGAACGCGAAGGAAAAGTGCGTATAGGAGACTCGAAGATACCCCTACGAATACGAGTAATTCATAGTGTCACTGAGTGGTACAAGCGAGTACTGAAAAATTTTCTCGAACATACCTACCTCCGCAGACTCTCGATATTTCTCCCGGTATGATTCCTGGTATTTGGCTTCATCGTACTCGCACCGATGGTGGGATTCGATATCTTCCCAAGTGATGATAATAATCTCATCAATGTGAGTATCGAGTGACCTGTTGGACAGAGAACTGAAGTCACCGAAAAGGCACTTTCTGGCATAACAGAGCTCTTTGTCGGGTACGATGAGATCGATTATGCAAGCATCTCGATCAATGGAAGCAGGGCCAGTATAACACTCCAACTCGAGAAAAAAGAAATACGAAAAAAGAAATGACAAATGGATGTTTTCGCATTCGAGAAAATAATTTCCCAGAAACTCATGATCTATGAAGAGAGATGATATAAGGTTGTCGCCGAAGCATTGAAGGGTTGACCTCCAGGATCAAAAGCTATCTGAATAAAACTGATTGCTAATAATGCGGAAGATCTTCCTATACTGATTACAGTCTCGAAAGATTTTGAAACATTCCTCAAAAAAATGAAAGGAGTAAAGAATGTCGGACGATCTTCAAATGATACACCAGGACAATTCATCTTCACACTCAAAAAAGATATACTTGCCGAGTATAATATCTCTCCAGCTATAGTATATAGTCAGATGACCCAGTCGATGAATGGGATAACCGTCGGATCGATCGAGGATAATGGGGAAGATATGGACGTAAAGATACTCTCAGATATCTTCTCTGAAAGTATCAAGATGGAAGATATCCTTTCCATTCCCATCACTGTCGGGGGTACGAATTATGTCGTTCGAGATTTTGTCGATACCACGATCACCAATGCTACCGCTACCGTCTCTCGAGAAGATGGAAATATACAGATTACCGTCGATGCGAATCTCGAAGTCTGAATGGATACAGTAGTCACTCAGCAGAAAGTCATCGACTTCGCGACTACCTATAACTTCTCAAAGAATATCTCCTACTTGAGTGGTGGCGAGAATGAATCCAACAGCGAACTGATCACAGCAGTCCTCTCGGCATTCTTCATCGCACTTATTATCATATTCTCGATCCTTACCCTCCAGTTCAACAGTTTTTCTCAGCCGCTCATCGTCCTCTATTCAGTTATCATGTCTCTTCCATTCGTGATGGTCGGACTGATCCTCACAGGGAATCAGTTCTCGATGCCATTCGGTATCGGATTCATTGCCTTCACAGGGATTGCCGTGAATCATGGTATCATCCTCATCTCCGCGATCAATGAGAATCTGAAGAAATGAATGGAGTGAGTCACGGCACTCGTCGAGGCAGGATCCTCTCGACTTGAGCCCATGCTCCTCACGACCGTCACGACGGCCCTCGGTATCCTCCCGATCGCCCTCAGAGATCGATTCTGGTCAGGGATGGGATTCACGATCATATTCGGTATCATCGCAGCAACAGGACTCACACTCTTCGTCGTGAAGGGGATCTACTATGAGATCTATGTCGCAAAACATGAGAATCCATAGAAGATGATAAAAAATCTATTTGCAAGAAAGCCGAAGAAACGACTCAGTATCCTCGATGATCTCAGAAAATAGCACTCCTACCTCTTAAATTCCTAAGTTCTAAGTTCTAATTCTATGTTCCTCATCCTCACCACCGCATTTCTCGATATTCTCGGTATCGGTATACTCATACCTATACTTCCTGATATCATCCGAAACTTCTCTGTTTCGGAGCATTGGAACCCATATTCTCAGGGAATATACTCTATCGGGATGTTTCTCGGAGGACTCATCTTCGGGAGGCTTTCTGATAGATATGGGAGGAAGAATCTCCTCATCCTTACTTCATGACTCAATCTGATTGGTTACAGTATACTCTTCCTGAGTCTTTCGAAAAATATCCTCCCTTTCGACGCGAGTGTACTCTTCATGATCTTTATCGTCGCCCGCTTTATCTCTGGACTCGGAGGCTCAGGATTCTGAGTTGTTCAGGCGTATATCTCTGATATTTCTAAACCTGCCGAAAAAACGAAAAATATGGGATTTATCGGAGCAGCTTTCGGTCTCGCATTTCTCATCGGACCTGCCATCGGTGGACTCCTCTCTGGGTGGGGGATCGAGTATGTGATCATCGGATGTATACTAGCCATAGCACTCAATTTCCTCATGATCATCTTGCGTCTCCCAGAACCTGAGAAGCATACTCGAGAGATGGTGAGTGAGCATGTCCCATTCCATTTTTCGAGAGAAGTGATTATTCTCCTGGTGTTATCATTCGGGGGGACGCTCGCATTCTCCTCTATCCAGTCATGATCGAGCCAGTATTATGCCGATGTATTTGCCTTCGATGCGGACAAGATAGGCTATACGCTCTCCCTCGTCGGACTCATCGCGATCATCTATCAGGGATGACTCGTGAAGTACGTGAGAAGATACCTCGTGGAAAAACAGATGATCCGTGTCGCACTCTTCCTCATGATTATCAGTCTGACACTTTTCGCGATGAACCGAAGTGTCTTCTGGCTCTTCTTTATCATCCCACTTTTCCCTCTCGCGATGGGATCATTTCAGCCATCGATCAACTCCCTGGTAGCGAATAAAGCGGGAAAAGAGGTCGGAAAAGTCATGGGATACAATACTTCCATCGTGAGTGTCGCGAGTATCATCTGACCCTTCATGGTTGGTGCTTCATACAGTATAGATAAATCCCTCCCTTTTTATATATCTGCGTGAATCGCGGCACTCCTCTTTGTTGTATCTATATTTTGACTTCATAACTAATCATCAACTATGTTTTCCGGAATTATCGAACATCAAGGAAAGATCCTCATGCGAGAATGAGGACTTTTCCGAATCGAGAATACTTTTTGAGAAATCCTCACACTCTGACAGAGTGTTGCTCATGATGGCGCCTGTATGACGATTACACTGAGTAATCTCGAATACTATGAATTTTTCACTATGCAGGAGAGTCTCTCTGTGACGAATTTCTCTGAGAAAAATATCGGTGATACATTCAATGTCGAACGCTCCCTGAAGGTCGGAGACCGGATCGATGGACACTTCGTAACTGGGCATATCGATACAGTAGGAAAAGTCATACTACTAGAAAAGAGAGATGATGGATCGCTTTTGTATTGAATTTCATTCGATCTTCGATATGATACTTTCGTCATCGAGAAGGGAAGTATCACGATCAATGGTACGAGCCTCACAGTCGTGAATACAACCAAAGGATACCTCAGCGTATCCCTCATTCCCCTGACTCAGGACTGGACCAATCTCGGGAAATCAGAGATCTGAGACAGTGTCAATCTCGAATTTGATATGATGGGGAAATACATTCAAAAATTAACAATTAATAATTAACAATAACTCCTATGTCCGACTACAAAGCAAGTCTCAGAAATGTTGATACTCTCGATCACGATATCCGTATCGCTTTCGTGGTAGGAGAATTCAATCTCGAATATACGAGTCAGATTGAGGAACAGAATCGTGAATTCCTCCAAAAAAATGGATTCGAGAATATCGACTCCTACTTCGTTCCATGAGCCTTCGAACTCCCAGGATTCGCAAAACGCCTCATAGAAACAGAATCCTATGATCTCATCATCACTATCGGTGTCGTCATTCGTGGTGATACTCCTCATTTCGATTATGTTTGTACTGAAACTGCTCGTGGCATCATGGATCTGAACATCATGTACGATACTCCCGTGATATTCGGCGTCCTCACTTGTAACACTGCCGAACAAGTCGAGAGCCGAATCGGTCCGAATTTCGCGATATCAGGACTCAACCTCCTCTCTGAAATAGTACAGATCGATATACTCTAGAAAAAATCATACATTTTACCTTTTGTCATTCCGAGCAAAGTCCCGGAATCTATTTCCTTTGCTAGATTCCTGCCTACGCAGGAATGACGGTAAATATACCTGATTCAATTAAAAATACTCTATAATGAAGGACCATCTTTTCCTAAAAAAATAAAAATTATCGAAATGAATACTCTT
>JAYUQR010000159.1:0-2432 GCA_043756665.1 Candidatus Altimarinota bacterium
GTTGTCTCGTCGAATAAGAAGCTCCTCCAGTCACTCGAGGCTCCAACATATGGGAATATGGCTCTGAAATATGCTCGATCTGGACTCGGTGTCGGTATCGACTATCGATCTGTCTATTCGAAGATATATAACGCTCTCTATGATATCGATGGAAGGTCATTTTTCCAGACCACTGCGACTCTCGAAAATGATGTCAGTCTCGAGAAAAATACTATGAGCCTCCTCTCATACGCATACCGACCTACAGGTCCGAATAGTGTATCCGCAGATATCCAGTTCTCAGTCACCGGATCAAATTATAGTCCCGCTATGGCAGGATATACCTTTATCACTACAGGAACCGGTATCCAAGACCAAAAACCTATCAATATACGTCCAATACTCAAAGATGGATATTATAAGATAAACTTCACACTCAATTCAATCACACAGCCATATTATACCATTACGAGTCTCTCGAACCAGTATGTGCCTGTACAAATAGTAGGCATGCTCACAGGAGCATCGCTTCCGATTATCCTCAAAAATACAGAAAAAACTATTTCCTATACAGGATCGTCTATATTACCTTTCTTCATAGATAATATGGCACCACGGACTCTTGCTGGGAGTGGATTGATACTGAGCGCTTCAGGAAATACGAGCGTGAATATCCCACTCCAAAATTTTGAAATACGTTTCGATTCTGGATCGACTCGAGTGACAGAGGTGACAACACGTTCTGGTCAACTCGCTTGGAATGGATGATTTATCCTCGGAGAAAGACTCGATCGAAATACATTTATCCCTGATTCTGCACTCCTGATCGCAGAGAATCGGAATGTACCAAAATCGAATATCGTCCAAGTCAATAAGATTGGTGCCGATAGGATCGGAGTGGGTATGAAATTGAATAAAAATGTACAACTTGCCTTCACGAATATCATGAATTCTGGCAGCTATCGGGTAATTACGAGTGATGATGGGATGAGCTGGTCTGATGTCGAATTTCCTGGAAAAACCTATCAGAAAGATGCAAATAATTCTATATCCTTCCCGACGAATCATTTTTCATATTTCGCCCTCCTCTCGGACCTTGCCGTCGTCCCACTCCCGAGCTGTAACGTATCGATATCTCCAGCTACTATCACGAATGGGTCGAGTGCGAATCTCTCATGGACTCTCACGAATAGTCTCACTGGATTGCTCATGCCAGGGAATACACTCCTTGGAGTATCGGGTATACAGAGTGTTGTGCCACCGATAAGTAGCACGACGAGATATACTATCATGACTTCGAATACGAGTGGAACTGCGACATGTAGTGCTCAGGTTACGACTACACCAGCACCTCCTCCAGGAGCACCGAGCTGTACCCTCTCGAGTTCGCCCTCGACCGTGCTGAATGGATCAGGAACAACACTTACCTGGAATATAGTGAATTCACTGACTGGGCTCCTGAGTCCTCTCAATACTGTTGTCGCCACTTCTGGAAGTACGTTCACTCTACCGTGAGCAAATATGACAACGAATTATAACCTGTCTGTCTCCAATTCTGCATGAAGTTCGAGCTGTACTACATCAGTGACAGCATCCTCAGGTATGGTAGTACCACCGGTCACACCTCCAGTGAAACCTCCAATAACACCTCCAGTGAAACCTCCAATAACACCTCCAGTACTGCCTCCAGTACTGCCTCCAGTAACACCTCCAGTTACTCCTCCAGTAATACCACCATCATCTACAGGGTACTCTGCTTGACCTGGATGATCGAGTGCATCATGACCCTATCCGATCATAGCAAAAAATGAGAATATCCAGAGAAATCCAGTCATTCAAGAAGTTATACCAAAAAAAGAATCAAAAACTATTCTTCGAGAGATCGTTCGTACACCTCTACCGGTCGTCAAACGTGCTCCACTTGAACATACTCGATATGTCGCTGCAGAAAATCGTCTGACCCTCAGATCGACGCCAGCACTCAGACAAGATAATGCTGTGACATTCCTTCCGAGAAATATGGCCGTGACTATCCTCTCAGATTCCTGAGATTGGTCATATGTGAATGCTGATGGATGGAAATGATATCTGAAAAATGAATATCTCAGATCGTGGACTATGGAGGATGATATCCGATCAGGACTCACACCAGTCATGGAGGGGCAACGATGATATATCTCAGTGGCACAGAGTCTCTATATGCGTGGGAAGCCCAATGTCTTCTCTCGTATTCACGGGGTTCTCTATAGTGGACAAGATGTCACTATTCTCGACAGAGTAGGGAAGTGGTATGAGGTCGCGACTCCATATTTCCGTGGGTATATCTACGAGGCATACCTGAAGATGTAGATATATAGTCTATTCTCATCCGAAGAGGTCGTTGAAATCACTGTTTTCAGGTGTAGTAGATTCAAGTGTATTCGGAAACCTCGGTAATACAATTTTTAGAAGCT
>JAYUQR010000160.1:0-2430 GCA_043756665.1 Candidatus Altimarinota bacterium
TTTTTAGCGAATTCAGTATACCCACTTTTTCTATTTTAGTGAAAGGATGTGTTTGGACTTAACAGTTATAACATTATCTATAGATCGTAAAACACTGGGGACCATATTTCCTTCCAGTTGATATTTCCGAAATAATACACAGATATATCACATACATAGTCTTATTATCTCTACATTCAAGGGATCCGATCAGATTGCTTGAGAAATCTTTCGGATATCATTTCACATATCGGAAATAGCTTTTCACATATCGGCAATAATCGTATCTATTTCTGTACCGTCTTTCATTCATGGTGGCGTATCCGCATGAGCCAGATCTCATTGATTATCAATCCGGATTCCCGTTTCTGTCATAATTATCGAAACCCGACTTCATGTAGTAACTATAAGGGCCCTCGTAACTTCACTAAAAACTATATGATTGCCTCGATTTATGGTTTCTATGAATATTTCTATGCTCATACAAATAATTATAAATTTAGGTGTATGATACACGTATCCGAAATATCTGTCAACTATTGAGCCTTTTGAGCTATCTCGAGTTTCCCCACGAGCTCTCCTTTCTCATGCATAGCTGCGATCGAGTCATATCCACCGAGACATTCATCAGAGAGAAATATCTGTGGAACCGTACGCATATGAGATTTTGCATAGATTTCTGTGAATTTTTCCGGATCATTCGTAATATCGATTTCTTCGAATGTCGCTCCGATAGAGGTGAGGAGATTTTTTGCCTTGATACAGTAGGGGCAGTAGTCCTTGGTGTAGAGAGTGAGCATAGTAGGTTTTAGGTTATAGGATGTAGAAGAGAAAATGAGAACCTCATCCCCTAGCCCCTTCTCCTTCAGAGAAGGTGAATTGTACCGATACTCCCTCTCCTTTAGGAGAGGGTTGGGGTGAGGGGGTATTAAAACAACCCAAACAGCTTCTTCTTCTCGCCGTGGACGACCTTCATCGGGAATTCTTTCTCGAAATCGATCATCCCACCTGAGAGATTATAACACTTGATCCCTTCGGCTTCTGCGAGAGAACATCCTTGACCAGAGCGAGCTCCGCTTCGGCAGATGAAGATCACTTGCTTGGTTTTATCGACTTCGCTCATCCGCAGTGAGAGCAGATGGAGAGGGATATTGCGCGTTGCAGGGATATGGACTTCTGCATATTCTCCTGTTCACCTGACATCGATGAGATCGTTTTTTTCGGGAGATTTTTCGAGAAGGGAAGCGAGTTCGCGAGGAGTAATAGTAAACATAACAGATAGATAATAGCAGATAGGCGATAGAGAGAAATAGTATAACTAATGCGAAAGAGATACGGTATTATCTGAAATATGAAATGAAGATTAGTAGAGGATCTAACACTTTAAGAATCAAACATTCAAAGATTCTACAATCTATTCCCGACAAAATATCTTCTGCATCGAATTCATGAGATCGATGATACGCGGATCTCGGATCGAATAGGAGACGAATTGTCCATTTTTTTCTGAGTCGAGAATTCACTCTTCTCGCATCTTCCCGAGGAATTGAGAGAGTTGCGATTGTCCGATCGTACAGTATTTCTCGAGGTCGCCGACCGTTTTCGGTCATTCGCGGAGTTTACAGAGGATGAGAAACCGCTTCGGATGCGCGATGAGCTTCAGGATGTGAGCGACTTCTTCTGATTTTTTCTGTATATCTTCCATAGAGTATAGAAATAGAACGTATATGAATATATTATGGAAATGTAATATATTGTCAAAAGATTTTTATCTGATATTTCCTGTATAATTCCCTATTTTAGAATGGTAATTTTTGATTCTTCTCTACGGTACTGTCGATATATTCCCGCACGATGATCCGTACTCACCATATGATCGCTCCGAGCATGATCGCCATGCCGATAGAGTGTGATGTCAGAGCAATTGCATCATCGTAGCGGAGCATATCCATCATCGAGAGGAGGTTGTACCAGTCATGACTCTCGGGTCACATATCGCTAATCAGAGGGAGTGAGCGAGTCCGAGCATCAGCGATATAGATCGCGACATCCGTGAAGTTCTGCCCCATCCACCAGAGACAGAACATTGTCGCAAATTTGTTCGATTCTCTATAATAAAATATCCAAGCAAAAATAAGTGGTGTCAGGCACTGGAAAACACTCCCCCCGAGAATATGGAGAAAACTTCAAAAAGGTATCATGATGAGGTGTCCTCCTTCGTGGAATCCAGTATTGACGAGGTGCATGAATCCCATCGATTCGTAGTCGAGCACTCAGAGTGAGAAGAACTTGAGGGAGTAGATCGAGAGGATGATGAGGAAGATGGAATGGAAGAGGTACATAGATATAGTGGATAAACCTAAATAACACCATCTTTGTCATTCCGGGCGAAGTCCCGGAATCTAGATTCCTGCATTCGCAGGAATGACAGATACAATCTGTTAATCAAGT